>JBJXGU010000378.1:0-30341 GCA_046160245.1 Bacteroidia bacterium | reverse complement strand
TAAAGTTATTTCACCTTCTGAATTTGAAAATATTAAATCATCTTATGAAGTGTCAAAGGCAGAAGTAGAAGCGGCTCGTCAAAGTGTTTCGGCAGCTAGTTTCGGCGTAAATAGTGCTCAAGCAGGCCTGAAGGAAGCAAAGGAAAATTTGAATCGTACCAGTATTTATGCTGCTGTTGATGGAACTGTTTCTAAATTAAGTAAAGAGAAAGGAGAGCGTGTGGTAGGGACAAATATGATGGAAGGAACAGAGATTTTGCGATTGGCAAATCTGAATGAAATGGAAGTGAGTGTGGATGTAAGTGAAACAGATATTGTGCGAGTGAGCGTAGGTGACACTGCCGATGTTGAAGTGGATGCTTGGTTAGGAAAAATATTCAGTGGTATAGTTACCGAAGTAGCTAACTCTTCGAATCTAAGTGGTATGGGCGCAACTGATCAAGTAACAAGTTATACTGTAAAGGTTCGGATTTTACGTGAGTCGTACCAAGATTTGCTCGAGGGAAAAGCGACGAATTATAGTCCATTCCGTCCCGGGATGTCAGCAACGGTTGAAATTCGTACACGAAAAACAACCAACGTGCTTACAGTTCCCATTCAGTCGGTAACAACACGTGATACAAGTAAGAAATCAACTTTAAAAATTTCTGCTGAAGATAAGGAGGAATCTAAACCCGAAGTCGAGACAAAGGAATCGGACAATAAGGAGCTAGAAGTGGTTTTTATTATTGAAGCCGGAAAAGTGAAGCTTCGTGTTGTTAAAACTGGAATTCAAGATAGTCAATATATTCAAATCACCGAAGGACTAAAAACTGGAGAGATGGTAGTAAGCGGACCTTATATCGCAATTTCAAAGACGTTGAAAGAAGGTGTTGCTGTCAATGTAGTTCCCAAGGAAAAACTGTTTGAAAACGAGAAAAAATAAAATCTTTTGAGATGAAAGTTTAAAGGTGTTAAGATGAATTCTTAACGCCTTTATTTTTTTAGTGGGTTGTCCTTTTAACCAGTAAACAATATAGGTTTATCTTTGGCATGTTGTATGAAAAAGAATCCACTCCTTCTTTTATTGGAAACGGCCACAGGTGTGTGTTCGGTTGCTTTAGTGGAAGGACAACAGGTTCTAAGTATTCGTAATAATGCAACGGAGCGAGAACATGCTTCCATGTTGACTGTTTATATTCAGCAAGTGATGGATGAATCTGGGAAAAATTTATCGGAGCTAGATGCCATTGTGATTAGTAAAGGTCCCGGAAGTTATACGGGTTTGCGGATCGGAGTAGCAACTGCTAAAGGAATTTGTTTTTCCTTGGATAAGCCTTTGATAGCTATAGATACTCCACTTGCTATGGCTTACGAGTACGTTCATCTACATAAAGATACCTTGCCCGAGAATTATTTTTTAGTTCCTGTAATTGATGCTCGAAGAATGGAAGTATACGGTGCTACCATTAGTCACAACTTAGATTATGTTGAACCTATTCGTGCTGAAATTCTTCATCCCGCCAGCTTTTTAGGTTCTCAAGAAGCTAATTATTATGTTTTTGGAGATGCAGCTCTTAAATGCATTGAGGTGTATGAAAGTCAAAGTTTAGTTAAAGTGGATACGGATTATAACATTTCAGCGTTTGGGTTGTTATATCCTGGATTGAAAGCTTGGGAACTTCAAGCTTTTGAAAATCTTTCCGTTTTCGAACCTTTTTATTTGAAGGAATTTGTAGCTAAAGTAAAAGCTGTAAAAACGAAAATGGAATAGATCGCCTTAAAAGGGTTCTTGAACGAAATCAAAATGAAAACAATGGCATCCATATTTCTTACCCTCTCAAGCATTTTATTAATGTCTTGTGGAAACCCTCAAGCATCATCAAATACAAATTCTGGAATGAATACAACGGAAACAGCAATGGATAAAAATACCAATGGAGAATTAGATACAGCAATTTTTGGAGCGGGATGTTTTTGGTGCGTGGAAGCTATATTTCAACAACTCGTGGGAGTAGAAAAAGTAGCGAGCGGTTATTCTGGTGGAGCACGAGAAAATCCTACTTATGATCAAGTGTGTTCAGGGGCTACCGGACATGCCGAAGTGATAAAAGTGATTTACGATCCTACAAAAATTTCTTTTGTCGATTTATTAGAAGTGTTTTGGGGTGTTCATGATCCAACCACTTTAAATCGTCAAGGTGCGGATGTCGGTACACAATATCGTTCTGTTATTTTCTACACCAACGACAATCAAAAAAAATTAGCTGAAGATTATAAGGCGAAGTTGAATGCAAGTGGTGCATTTCCTCAACCTGTGGTTACCGAAATCTCTCCCCTAAAATCATTTTTTGTTGCAGAAAATTATCATCAAAATTATTTCAATGAAAATGGTAATCAACCTTACTGCTCACTCGTCATCAAACCTAAATTCGACAAATTCAAAAAAGTTTTTGGTGATAAAATGAAGTGATTTAATATGGGTATAGAATGATTCAAGGCTAATTTTATTGTTCGATTATAGTGGGCTGGTAAAATTTAGGCGATAAATTCTTGTAGGATACATGGTAAGCTAGTTATCGAGAACTCCATTTTTATTCTGCTGTCTTCAATATAACCCCAACCTCAAAGCGCAGCAAATTTGCCAATCTACCAATTTGCCAATTTACAATTCAAAATGCTTCTCCGCCATATCATTCACCGCTTTTCCAATCGCTAATCCTGCTGTTGCCGCTGGGGAAGGTGCATTTAATACATGCAATGCATTATGACTATGTACAATTTTAAAATCGTCAATCATATTTCCATCACGATCTAAGGCCATCGCACGTACTCCTGCTCTTCCTGGAACAATATCTTCCATGGTTAAACTCGGAATCATCCTGCGTAATCTTTCAAGAAATAATCTTTTACTAAACGCTCTTCGGTATTCGTCTAAGCCAAATTGCCAATGTTTAAAAAATAATTTCCAGGTTCCTCCGTATGAAAGTGCATCAGCAGTGTCTCTAAAGCTGAAATCGGTTTTTCCATAACCTTCTCGCTTGAATACAAAAACAGCATTGGGACCGCACTCTGTCGGATGATTGATCATACGCGTAAAATGAACACCCAAAAACGGAAATTGAGGATCTGGCACAGGATAAATTAAGTTTTTTACTTTGTGTGTTGATGCAGGCGTTAACTCGTAATAATCTCCACGGAAACCTACTATTTTCATATCAGGATCTACTGAATCTTTTTTGGCAATGCGATCGCTTTGCAAACCGGAACAGTTCACAATATATTTAGTGGTGATTCTTCCTCTGTTGGTTACTACGGTAGTATAATCTTGCGATTTTTCGAAATCCAACACCTCATGTTGAAGTTTCACTTCGCTTCCTGCAAATTTTTCTGTAATTATTTTTTCTAAAACTTCACAAACACCAACAAAATCGATGATGCCTGTACATCCAACATGTATGGCTTTTATGCCTACACAAAAAGGTTCAATTTCTTTGATTACATCTGACTCCACCATGCGAATATCTTCTACACCATTTTGAATTCCATGATTGAAAACTTTATCGAGATGTGCTAACTCACGCTCATGAGTAGCAACAATTAATTTCCCGCAAATATCATGTCCGATTTTATGCTCTTTTGCAAAAGCAACCATCTCTCTTCTACCTTCAACACAATTCTTCGCTTTATAACTGCCCGGTTTGTAATAGATACCACTATGCAAAACACCTGAATTTCTTCCCGTTTGATGCATTGAAACTTTTTCTTCTTTTTCTAAAACACAAATCTTTAAGTTAGGATGATGAAGATTTAGTTTATAGGCAGTTGATAATCCTACTATACCTCCTCCAATAATTAAAATGTCGAATTGTGTTTGTTCCATTCTGCAAAAGTACTTCTTTCCCTTTCTTTTAATTCAAAATTATAAACTTGAATTAGTAAAGAATTTGCGCAAAATGAGAAATTGAAAGATCGAATTATGAGCGCATCTCTAAAATAATAATGGAATGTGGTGGATTGTTTGTTACCTTAGAGGATATGTTGGATGATTGCCTATTATTGGTATTTCAATTTGATTTCTAATTGATTTATTAGCAGACAAAAGCGTGTAATACTTTGTTAATAAGTATCACTGGTAGCTATTGACCTGCATTTGATGCCTCCTTTACATTTGTTTTAATCGAGATGGTATGAAGAAAGTGTTGTTTAGCTGTATGATTCTATTTCCATTGCTTCTTAAAGCAGGTGGTTATCAGATAAATACGCAAAGTCAGAAAGGATTAAGTATGGGCGGATCGGTTACTGGACTGGCTATGGATGCTTCGGTATCTTTCTATAATCCGGCCGGACTAAGTGCCCTAGATTCTAATTATTTTAATTTCGGAGCCTGCTTTTTATTGCCTAAAACAGCTTTTTTAGGTCCTTATGGAGGTACTGAGCAATTGTCAGCTAAGTCGATTTCTACTTTCTACCTTTATGGTAATTATATTTTAAATAGTAAGCTGACTTTAGGTCTAAGTATAAATAACCCTTTTGGTTTAGGAACAGAATGGGATGCCAATTGGAGTGGAAGATACGTCACCCAAGAAGCGCGTATCAGTACTTTGTTTGTTCAACCTACCATAGCATATAAGGTGAATGAACGTTTTTCGGTAGGTGTAGGCCCTGTAATCGTTACAGGGAATACAAAATTCCGAAGAGCTTTGAATGTGTTGAATCAAGATGGATCTGACGGACAACTTGAACTTAAAGGCGCTGGAAATGGATTTGGATTTAATGCAGGAATATTTGCGGGATTTGGTAAAACAACTGTGGGTGTTTCATACCGTTCAGAAGTGAAGTTAGATATTGAAAATGGAAATGCTGTATATTCAAATATTCCCTCTTCGCTTATTTTAAATGGAACGTTTCCGAATAATACAAAGTATATTTCTTCATTCACATTGCCGTCGGTAATTTCGTTGGGTATTGGTCGTGTATTGAATGAAAAATTTACTGCGAATGTCGATTTTAATTTTACAGGTTGGAGTGTTGTCGATTCTTTAGTTTTTTCTTATCCTGACTATCCTGGTTTAAATACAAGTTCTGCTCGAAATTTAAAAAATAGTTTTGCAATTCGAGTAGGTGCAAAGTATCAGTATTCTGAACGGATGCAACTGCGGGGAGGAATTGGATACGATCAAAGTCCTGTTCCCAACGGATATGTAAATCCGGAATTGCCGGATGCCGATAAAATAATATTGGGTGCAGGTTGTACCTATAGATTAAAGAGCGGTTGGTCCCTGGAAGGAACTTTTTCTTTTGAAGATTTACGTGAACGAAAAGAAGAAAAAAATAGACAAGAGAATATTAACGGAACTTATAAATCATATATATATGTGTTGGGGCTTGGATTGCAATATCAATTCTAAAAGTGGCATCGGAATGTTTCTTGCACTCTGCATTTTTTTTGCAGGATGTAAGCCGGCCTTGGATGAGCCTAAATACACATCGGGTGAAGCAGATTTTACATCTTATTTGGCAATTGGAAATGGTTTTACTGCCGGATATATGGATAATGCTTTGACACTTGAAGGGCAACTTCAATCTTATCCAAATTTATTAGCCAATCAATTTAAATTGGCAAACGGTGGTCCGTTTAAACAACCATTAGTGAATCCTGGAAATGGTTTTGGTTATGATTTTATCTCCCAATCAGCAAATGGAAAAGTAGTGTTGGTTAATGCCATAAATTGTGCGAATCAACATGATGTAGATTTAAATACATTGTCGGTTAATGACGACGATAAAAAATGGATTGGGAATCAAGGACCGTTTAATAATATGGGATTCGCTGGTGCTAAGAGTTTTAATTTGTATAGCCAACTATTTGGAAAAGGGGGATCAACTGGAAATCCTTTTTTCTTTCGTGTAGCATCTGATACAGGGGCTAGTTCGGGGTTGAGTTCTACCGTACTTGGCGATGCAGAGATGTTAGATCCTACTTTTTTTACACTTTGGATTGGTGGGTCGGATGTGCTTTGGTATGCGCTTGCCGGTGGTGAGCCCAACGGAAATCAATTCAATACAATTACTCCCGTTTCACAATTTGATGCCGCTATAGATACGATCATTTCGGACCTTACTTCAAATGATACCAAAGGGTTGGTTGCTAATATTCCTGATATTGAAGATTTACCTTTTTTTAGTACGATACCTTACAATGGATTAATATTGACGCAATCGCAAGCCGACTCACTTAATTTGCTTTCTCCTCCCGGAATTTCATTTCAAGCAGGTACCAATCCTTATGTTGTCAGTAATCAAGGCGGCGGAACTATTCGTCAACTAAAAAATGGTGAATTGTTATTATTATCAATAAACCGTGATTCGCTTTTGTGTTTTGGAAAAGGAACACCACAGCGACCTATTGAATCTTTTAAAGTACTGGATAGTGCTGAAGTGCTAAATATCAGAAATGCTATTCAATCATATAATGCAAAGTTGCGTTCTGTAGCAATTGCCAATGGGTTGGCTTTCTCCGACATGAATTCATTTTTTAAATCCTTAGCGAAAGGTTATGTGTTTAATGGAGCTCATTTCTCATCTGCCTATTTGAAAAGTAGCGTGTTCTCTTTAGATGGAGTTCATCCTAACGGTCGCGGCTATGCGATAATTGCAAATGAATTCATTCGCTCGATCAACGGAACCTTTGGAAGTAATTTGCCTCCGGTGGATGTGAATGCATCAACAGGAGTGTTGAATCCTTAACATTTTAATATTGACTTTTCTTATAAATTGTTGGTTTAACTAAACCGAGGACCATGGCTTCTTTGTAAAATTGAAAGAGAGAATAGGATCATTCGATTTAAGCATTGATTCCAACTATTCATTTTGGTTTCTATTAAACAATTTCCGCTCTCACTTGTTCTATCGTGAGGCAATTTTTTTTGAAAGGTTTATCTTAGGAAGGCCTTCGAAAATGGTATCTTTGCCAAAGTAAATAAACGCCTGTTTTAAGGCAAATACTAAATGGATCAGCATAGTTATATTGGAAATATGAGTCCGGCAGCCATGGAAGGCCTGTACCGGCAATTCCTTGATAATCCATCGAGTGTGGATACAAGCTGGCAGCAATTTTTTTCCGGATTTGAGTTCGCAAGGTTGCAATATGGAGAGAATGGCGGTGCTAGCGGCGCTATCCCGGAGCAGGTCGACAAGGAATTTAAAGTCATCAACCTCATTACTAACGGATATCGTTCCCAAGGTCATCTGTTCACCAAGACGAATCCGGTTCGCGAAAGACGAAAGTATTCTCCCGATTTATCGATTGAGAATTTTGGATTGAATGCCTCAGATCTGGAAACTGTTTTTCAAGCAGGTCAACTTATTGGAATAGGTCCTGCGAAATTAAAAGCCATTATTCAGCACCTCGATGAAACCTATTGCCAAAGTGTGGGTGCAGAATACAAGTATATCCGCAATGAGGATGTAAAGAAGTGGTTAGAACAAAGAATGGAAAGCTCAAAGAATAGTTATCCATTTAGTATCCGCGAGAAAAAAAGAATGCTCGAAAAGTTGAATGAAGCGGTTGCATTTGAAAATTTTATTCATACGAAGTTCACAGGGCAAAAGAGATTTTCACTGGAAGGTGCAGAAACATTAATTCCAGCTTTAGATGCCGTTATTGATTCAGGTGCAGAACTCGGAATTAAAGAGTTTGTTATTGGAATGGCTCATCGCGGCCGACTCAATGTTCTTGCAAATATTTTAGGAAAGAGTTACGAAGATATTTTTTCAGAGTTTGAAGGAAAAGAGTTTGATGAAAATGCTTTTGATGGTGACGTAAAGTATCATCTTGGTTTTTCCAGTGATGTGATTACACCTAATAATAAAAAAGTACATCTCGGATTAACGCCTAATCCATCTCACCTGGAAGCCGTAGATCCCATTGTGCAAGGAATTGTAAGAGCGAAAATTGAAAATACTCCTGGTGGAAACTTCGATCAGATTGCACCCATCCTCATTCATGGTGATGCCGCCATTGCAGCGCAAGGAATCGTATACGAAGTAATTCAAATGTCGTTGTTGAAAGGATACGCGACGGGTGGAACCATACATTTGGTAATTAATAATCAAGTTGGATTTACTACGAATTATATGGATGCACGTTCATCCACTTATTGTACGGATGTAGGTAAAGTAACTTTATCGCCCGTATTTCATGTGAATGGTGATGATGTGGAAGCCTTGGTGTATACCATTCGTTTAGCCATGGAGTATCGTCAGCGTTTTCATCGCGATGTGTTTATCGATATGTTGTGTTATCGAAAGTACGGACATAATGAAGGCGACGAACCTCGCTTCACGCAGCCGCTATTGTATAAAGCAATTGCTAACCATCCGAATCCACGTGAAGTGTATAATCAGAAATTACTTTCGCAAGGTATCGTAGAAGCGAATTTGGCGAAGTCGATGGAGAAGCAGTTTAAGGAATTGTTGCAACGAAGTTTGGATTTATCAAAGCTTCAAAAGAAAACTAAGTTGGATGATTTCAAGGAAGGAAATTGGAAAGGACTTCGATTTTCAACTCCTAAAGATTTTGAAACTTCACCCAATACTGCTATTAACAAGAAAAACTTTGTCGCACTCGCTCAACAAATTTCTACATTACCAAACGAAAAAGTTTTCTTCAATAAAATTGTTCGACTCTTCGACGACAGAAAAAAAATGTTAGAGGAAGGCGGTCGTTTAGATTGGGCCATGGGTGAATTGATGGCGTATGCAACATTGTTAGAAGAAGGTCATCCCGTGCGTATCAGTGGACAAGATGTAGAGCGTGGCACATTTTCGCATAGGCATGCCGTTATACGTTTGGAAGATAAGGAAGAGGTGTATGTGCCGCTGAGTAATTTGAGCGAGCAGCAAGCGAAGTTTACAATTTATAATTCTTTGTTAAGTGAGTATGGTGTGTTGGGATTCGATTACGGATACAGTTTTACTGCTCCCAATTCACTTGTAGTGTGGGAAGCACAGTTTGGTGATTTCGGAAACGGGGCTCAAATTATTATCGATCAATACCTCAGTAGCGCCGAAGATAAATGGAAGCGCATGAATGGTATTGTGATGTTATTACCACATGGATACGAAGGGCAAGGAGCAGAGCATAGCAGTGCGCGCATGGAGCGTTTTTTAAGTTTATGTGGTGAGTATAATATGCAAGTAACGAATTGCACAACCCCAGCAAATTTCTTCCATGCGTTGCGTCGACAATTAAAACGTGAGTTCAGAAAACCGTTGATTGTGTTCACCCCCAAAAGTTTGTTGCGTCATCCTCGTTGCGTTTCTACTATCGATGATTTCACTAAAAATGGATTTGCAGAAGTGATAGATGATGTTACAGATGATCCGAAGAAAGTAAATCGCATTGCATTTTGCACTGGAAAAGTGTATTATGATTTACTGGATCGTAAAGAAAAAGATAACAACACCGACCTTGCTATCGTTCGCTTGGAACAATTATATCCTTTCCCCAAAAAACAAGTGGAGGCTATCTTAAAGAAGTACACGCAAGCCACTTCGTATTTATGGGTTCAAGAAGAGCCAGAAAATAGTGGAGCATGGTCGTTTATTTTACGAGTAATGCGTCAACATAATTTGCGATATATTGGACGAGAAGAAAGTGCAAGTCCTGCAACAGGTTCGTATAAACAACACGATAAAGAACAAAAAGCAATTCTTGACGAAGTGTTTTCTTCACAATTCGTTCCTTCTAATTAATAGTATTATTTATTCTCAATTTGAAATAGTATGGCCGTTGAATTAAAAGTACCCTCCCCTGGTGAATCCATTACCGAAGTACAAATTGCAAAGTGGTTAAAAGCCGATGGTGATTTTGTGGAGCGTGATGAAGAAGTAGCTGAAATAGATTCTGATAAAGCAACTTTAAGTTTAGTAGCTGAAGCAAGTGGTATTTTAAAAATTTTAGTGAAAGAAGGAGAGACGGTTGCTGTAGGATCTGTCGTAGCCAGCATCGATACTAACGCTGCCGCACCGGAGAAGAAAGCGGTAGAGGAGAAGGCCGCTCCTGAAAAAGGGGCATCAGAAAAAGTAGTTGCAGAAAAAGCTGCTCCTGAAAAAGCAGCTCAAGAGGCAGTTGCTAATAAATCCGAGAGTGAAAGTTACGCTGCCGGACATCCTAGTGTTGCAGCCAAAAAATTGATGGACGAAAACTCCATCGCTGCAAATCAAGTAACGGCTACAGGAAAAGATGGTCGAATTACAAAAGGGGATGTTCTTGAAACCATAAGTAAAGGACCTGTTTCTTCAGAAAGCCCATCGAAACAAACCATCACTGAAAAGAGTGGTGAAGTGAGTCGCGAAATGCGCAAAGAGAAGATGAGTATGTTGCGCAAAAAAGTGGCGCAACGTTTAGTAGCCGTAAAGCAAGAGACTGCCATGCTTACTACTTTTAACGAAGTAGATATGACTGCGATTATGGAAGTGCGTAAGTTGTATAAAGATAAATTTAAAGAAAAGCATGGAGTAGGTTTAGGCTTCATGAGTTTTTTCACGAAGGCAGTTTGTGAAGCGCTGAAAGAATTTCCGTATGTGAATGCACAAATCAACGGTGATGAAATGATCCTTCACGAATACTGTGATATCGGTATTGCTGTAAGTGCACCCAAAGGATTAATGGTTCCCGTTATTCGCAACGCAGAAAGTTTGAGTTTAGCCAAAATTGAGTCAACCATTATTGAATTAGCGACCAAAGCACGCGACGGAAAATTATCGATCGAAGAAATGACAGGTGGAACATTTACCATCACCAACGGCGGCGTGTTTGGCTCGATGATGTCGACGCCCATCATTAACCCACCACAAAGTGCTATTTTAGGAATGCATAATATCATCGAGCGGCCAATGGCAATAAGTGGTAAAGTAGAAATTCGTCCGATGATGTATGTTGCACTTTCATACGATCATCGTATCATCGATGGAAAAGATTCTGTAGGATTTTTAGTGCGCGTAAAACAAATGCTCGAAGAACCCATTAAACTAATGACCGCTGGAAAAGATCCAATGAAGATTTTACTCCAGCTGTGAAAATTGGTAAATTGGCAAGTTGGTGAATTGGTAAATGCGAAACTATATATAGTAGAGTGGAGATTCAATTGAAAAGTTTCTTTGTATCACCCAAGGTTAACATTGCACCCTGAGCGTAGTCGATGGTTACTAACGCTACGTTTTAAAAGTAATATTCAAAGGAATGAAGAATTTCTTTCCATTTTCAAATTAACTCATCTTCAAATTTTCAAATTAATCACTCCGAAACCGCAATCACTTCCTCCACCCCAGGCACCATCTGCTTCAACAAATTTTCTATTCCTGATTTCAACGTAATCGTCGAACTCGGACATCCACTACACGCTCCTTTTAACACCACACTCACCACACCATTCTTATACGAACGGAAATGTATGGCTCCACCATCACCTTCTACTGCAGGACGAATATATTCATCCAACAACTCCATAATTTTCTTTTCCGCTTCCGGATCAGGTTCCGTGTCGATTTGTGTTCGCGCAGGTTTTTCTTCAGCTTTCACTTCAGCCGGTGCCGCTTTTGGTTTTTTGTTGGGAATATGATTTTCATCAAATGGTGAATTCAAAAATAATTTTTCATCCGACATTAAAAATCCACGAATAAATTCGCGAAGAATATTACTGATGTCGAACCAATCTACTTCACTGTCTTTGTTGATGGTCACAAAATTGGTATTGATAAAAACTTTATTCACACCACTAAAAGCAAACAGTTGCGCCGCTAATGGACAATTCGTGGTTTCATCGGGGTGATTGTATTCTACGCTTCCGCCTTCTAACAACATGACGTCTGCAACAAACTTTAAACTATTCGGATTGGGAGTTAACTCCGCATATACATTGATGGGCCTTGTGGTATTCATGATGTGCAAAGATACGGCTTCAAGATCAGAATAAGATTTAATTTTAAGCTTGTAAATTGTATTTTTGCCTCCGGCTAGCGATTCTAATTGTAGCTGAATAGAATGCAACAAAAAATAGATTTCCTAATTATCGGGTCTGGAATAGCAGGACTCAGCTATGCGCTTAAAGTGGCGAATCATGGTAAGGTCTTGGTAATCACGAAGGCGAACCGCGACGAAACCAATACCAAGTATGCGCAAGGTGGTATTGCCGCCGTTACTTATGCGCCCGATTCCATCGAAAAACATATTGCCGATACGCTCGATGCAGGCGATGGAATTTGTGATGAACCTATTGTTCGAATGGTGATCATGGAAGGTGTAGAGCGAATTGAAGAGTTAATTCACTGGGGAACCGATTTTGATAAGAATGCAGAAGGTGATTTTGATTTGGCCCGCGAAGGTGGACATAGTGAAAACCGCATTTTGCATCACAAAGACCGCACAGGAGCAGAGATCGAACGTACGTTACTCGAGCAAATTAATAATCATCCAAATATTGAATTGCATACTCATCTTTTTGCATTGGATTTGATTACACAACATCACTTAGGACAAGAAGTCACACGCAGCTCCGGTGGAATTGAATGTTACGGTGTGTATGCACTGAATTTGAAAACAAATAAAGTGGAGACAATTCAATCGAAGATCACTTTAGTAGCGACCGGCGGTGCCGGACAATTATATCGCACCACCACCAATCCAAAAATTGCGACGGGCGATGGTGTAGCCATGGTTTACAGAGCAAAAGGCACCGTGCGCGATATGGAATTTATTCAATTTCATCCTACAGGTTTGTATCATCCAACGGAGAGTCCTTGCTTTTTAATTTCTGAAGCCGTACGAGGAGCTGGAGCTATTCTTCGCACGAAAGATGGAGATGAATTTATGCAGCATTACGACGAACGTGCCTCTTTAGCCCCTCGTGATATCGTAGCGCGCGCCATCGACAATGAAATTAAGAAAAGTGGAACTGAATTCGTTTTTCTTGACTGTACGATGATCGATAAAACGCATTTTGAAGCGCATTTTCCTACCATCTTGAAAAAGTGCAAGAGTATGGGAATAGATCCCATCAAAGAATTCATACCCGTAGCTCCTGCTGCTCATTATTTATGTGGAGGAATTAATGTAGATGAGAACGCATGCAGCGACATTAAAAATTTATATGCTGCCGGTGAATGTGCACGCACCGGTTTACATGGTGGAAATCGTTTGGCTTCAAATTCACTTTTAGAAGCGTTAGTGTTTTCTCATCGTGCGTATAGGCATGGCGTTAGTGTAGTCGCCGAAATTAATTTTAAAGAAAATATTCCCGATTGGAACGCAGAAGGAACTACTGCACCCAAGGAAATGATTCTGATTACAGAGAACAGAAGAGAGCTGCAATCACTCATGACCAATTATGTAGGGATTGTGCGTAATAATACGCGACTCAAGCGTGCTCTCGATCGGCTTCGTATCATCTACGGCGAAACCGAAGCATTGTATGAACGTACCATTGTATCGCCCACTTTGTGTGAACTTCGTAACATGATAAATTTATCGTACCTCATTGTTAAAGCAGCCATGGCTCGTACGGAAAATAAGGGACTTCATTACAATTCTGATTTGGTAGATTCGAAACTGAAGAAATAGAATTGATGAACACATCTCCTTGTTTTTCCATCACCGATGAAGCTTCCTTTCAAGAGGTAGCCTTGCAAGTTTTTAGAGAACAGTCGAATCAGGTAAAAGTGTATCGTGAATATTTAGAAGCCATCCAGGTGGATCCACTAACGGTAAGCAGATGGGAAGATATTCCTTATTTACCCATCGAGTTTTTTAGAACCCGTGAAGTTATCAATGATGATCTCAAAGCCGAAGTAATTTTTCAAAGTAGTGGAAGCACATCGACGCAACCCTCAAAACATTTTGTTGCCGATACTTCGATTTATATCGAAAGTTTTATGCGTGGCTTTACGCAAACTTACGGAGACATTTCACAATATGCATTGCTTGCCTTGTTGCCTTCGTATTTGCAAAAAGGCGATTCGTCATTAGTTTTCATGACGGATCATCTCATACGGGAAAGCAAAAATTCCTTCAGCGGATTTTATCTTGATGATTATGCTTCCTTGTCAAAAGCTTTATTAACGCTGAAAGAACATCGACAGCCTACACTTTTATTGGGAGTGAGTTATGCTTTGCTTGATTTGGCAGAACAATTTCCCATGCAATTTCCAGAACTCATCATCATGGAAACAGGCGGGATGAAGGGAAGACGGAAGGAGTTGGTGAAAGAAGAATTGCACTCAATTTTGAAATCAGGTTTTGGAGTAGAAAAAATACACGCTGAGTATGGCATGACAGAATTACTTTCGCAAGCCTATTCAACCGGTGATGGAATTTTCTATTGTCCACCATGGATGAAAGTGCGCATCCGTGAAATGAATGACCCTTTCCATTTTGTGGACCACCAAAAAACGGGCGGTGTTTGCATTACCGATCTGGCCAACTTGAACTCTTGCGCTTTTATCGCTACACAGGATTTAGGAAGATTTTATCTCAACGGAAGCTTCGAAATATTGGGTCGTTTTGACGATGCAGAAGCTCGTGGGTGCAATTTATTAGTCGATTTTTAACGGTTTAGTTCGTTGTACTCACATCTAAATTTCGCCTTTTGTCACCCATATTCAAATATTTACCAAGAAGTCTACTTGTTTTGAATAAGGTTTGATCTATTTACCTTGTATTGTATGTAGATTTGCTTACACAATTACGATTACCAACAAAACAATAAGACTCTTTTAAATGGCCATCGGCTACTCGCGTTACTTAAAAGCGCTTTACTTGCTTGTAGACTTTATTCTGCTGAACTTAGTTTTCTGCGGATTGAGTTTCTATTACAAGTGGCCTAACCTCCACGCGGATCCTAATTTCTTAGCTCAGTTTTTATACATCAATTTATTTTGGTCCATCACTATTGCATTTATTCGTGTACATGAAACTGATCGGGGAATGCGATTTGAGCAGTTATTTACACAATTCTTAAGAGCTTATGGTTTTTTTAGTATCTTATTAGTTGTGTTTCTTTATTTTTTAGATGATTTTTTTATTCCGGTATTTCACGTCGAGATAAAAATAGTGACTTGGGGTGTCGTCTTCTTTTTGTGGAGATCCCTCATGAGCTTGTTTATAAATTTCTTTCGAAGAAGAGGAATGAACTTCCGCAAAGTAATCATTGTGAGTAATGGTCATCCTGCAAAGGAGATGATGAAATTCTTCGAAAATCACCCGGAAATAGGCTATCATCTCAAAGGTGTTTTTTGTGATACTACTAGCTTGTTAGAAAAAAATCAAATCACAGGCGGAATTCAAGACGCGAAGGATTTTTCACTTGAAAATAAAATCGACGAAATATATTGTTCTCTCTCGGGATTACAAATTGAACAAGTTACCGACCTCATGAACTTCGCCGATAATAACATGATTCGTTTTAAAGTAATTCCAGATTTCAGTGGATTCTTAAACCGACGTATCAAAATTGACTTCTACGATTTAGTACCTGTTCTGAGTATGCGCAACGAGCCACTACAAAATACTATCAATCGTATTATCAAAAGTGCATTCGATATTGTTTTTTCTGCAATCGTACTCATTTTAATATCGCCCATTGCATTTCTAATTTTCACACCTCTTATCAAACTAAGTTCGAAAGGCCCCGTGTTTTTTAAACAATTACGTTCGGGACGAAATAACGAAAAATTTTATTGTTACAAATTCCGTACGATGCTTGTGAACGATGAAGCGGATTCTAAGCAAGCACTAAAAGGAGATGTGCGCATCACTAAAATTGGTGCATTCCTGCGCAAAACAAGCCTCGACGAATTACCGCAGTTTTATAATGCACTTATTGGAAATATGTCAGTGGTGGGTCCGCGCCCGCATATGTTGAAACATACAGAGGAATACGCGCAATTAGTTGACAAATTCATGGTGCGCCAACTCGTAAAACCTGGCGTTACAGGATGGGCACAAGTACACGGACTCCGAGGCGACACCCGCGATAATTCGCTCATGGAAAAAAGAGTTGAATACGATGTTTGGTACTTAGAAAATTGGTCGCCGCTTTTAGATATTAAAATTGTAATCATTACTGCATGGCAAGTTATTTCCGGGAAGCATACGGGGGAGTAATTAAGAATGCAGAATTAAGAATTCAGAATTCCCCTTCCCCCTTTATCTTTTGAGTAGCAATCATAAGAAAACTGTTCAGAGGTACTGAAGGAACATCACCATCATAATAAATCTGCGTTCCAAAAAGTATAAATTATTAGGTTAAGTTTTAAAATTTTAGTTCATTTAATACTTACCGTTTAACTGCGGCGGTAGCAGCGTTTGCGCAACGATAGCAGCGAAAAAGGAATTTTCGGAGTTAAATTAATTCGCCACGAAAAAAAACTTGAAGCTTGAGGCTTGCAGCTTGTTTAAAATTCGAAGGATGATTAGTAATTGCAGGATACACATTATCCAATTTGCCAATTCACCATCGCGAAGCCTCGCGACGCCAATTCACCAATTCAATTTAGATAAGCCCTGCAAATAGTATGAAACTATAATTTCTATCATACCTAAAGCATATTTCCTCCCCTTTTCCTTGATCCTTGCCTCTGTATCTTCTACTTTTGCGCCTCCATGGACCAGCACATACTTCTTGAACGCCCTAATACGCTGACTGCCAAGATTTCAGATTACGCGGCATTTGGAAAAATGCGCTTGGCTTCTCTAGTGGTTTTTTCGGCTGCAATGGCTTTTTTAACCGCTCCTGGACCTATCAATTGGTTGTCGTTTATGATGTTAATTGTGGGTGGTGTGTTTACTACCGCTTCTGCAAACGGATTTAATCAGGTCATCGAGCGTGATTTAGATAAATTGATGACTCGAACCGCCACTCGCCCAATTCCAGAAGGTCGAATGTCGGCTCAGGAAGGATTAATTGCCGCTACTCTTTTTGGATTGTTGGGTTTGTTCATCTTAACCTATTATTTGAATGTAACTTGTGGTGTTTTGGGGTTGTTGTCAATCGTGCTTTACACATTGGCTTATACTCCCATGAAGCGCCGCTCACCTTTTGCGGTTTTTGTGGGTGCCATTCCAGGTGCTATTCCTCCTCTTCTCGGATGGGTAGCTGCAACTGGCGAATTCGGTATTGGAGCCTGGTTATTATTCAGCATTCAGTTTTTATGGCAGTTTCCGCATTTTTGGGCAATAGCTTGGGTGCTCGATGATGACTATAAGAAAGCAGGATTTAAAATGTTGCCCAGCGGAGAGCGCGATCGTGACTCGGCCCGACAAGCATTATTGTACTCTGTATCCTTGCTTCCACTCTGTATCATGCCCTATATTTTTGGTATTACTTCGTGGATAGCAGTCGTGATGATGGCTATAGTGAGTATCTATTTTTTATTTCTCGCTTATCGATTGTACGATCGTTGTGATTTAGAGTCGGCGAGAAAACTAATGTTCGGTTCGTTTATTTATTTACCCATCGTGCAAATCGCATTGGTGATTGATAAAGTTTGATAATTATGGAAATGGCAATTGAAAATCAGCCTCAAGAGAAACCAAGAATAGCCACCGAAAAAGTGTTGCTTGCAATTGGGATAGGCAGTATCGTGATGCTCTTCGCGGGATTAACTTCAGGGTATATTGTTCGACAAGCAGAAGGAAATTGGAAGTTTTTCGAAGTGCCTTCGGTTTTTTATATTTCATCCATTATCATCCTCATCAGCAGTTTCACTATGCAGATGGCGATTCGGGCGGTGAAAAAGGATGATCTTGCTCAGGTTAAAACATTTCTCCTTGTCACATTAGGCCTGGGATTGGCATTTGTGTTTACCCAGTTCTTAGGATGGAATGAATTGGTTAAAAATGATGTTTACTTCGCCGATAAGTTAACGCCTTCGGGTTCATTTTTCTATGTAATTACCGGATTGCACCTGGCTCACCTTGCTTTTGGCTTGTTGGGATTAATCATTACAGGTTCAAAATCAATTCGTGAACGCTATAGTTCCCAAAATTATCTGGGAATTTCACTTTGTGCTATATATTGGCACTTTCTCGGAGGCCTTTGGATATATTTATTTGTATTTTTGGCCATCTATAGATAATCGAACAATCTTAATTCTGATTTAAAGTATGGCTGCAGAAGCTACAGTGAAACAAGAAACCCATTCCGCTAATATGTGGAAGGGTGGTAAATCTCCATTCAATGTGAGTTGGGGAAAAATGATGATGTGGTTTTTCCTTGTGTCCGATGCATTTACATTCTCCACGTTAATCCTTGCATATGGAACAATGCGTCATCGCTTTGCCGAGGTATGGCCTAAAGCAAATGATGTGTTTACGCATTTCCCATTCTATGATGGACATATTCCATTAGCGTACGTAGCCTTAATGACCTTTATACTTATCATGAGTTCGGTAACGATGGTGTTAGCGGTAGATGCAGGTCATCGTCGTGATAACAAAGGCGTTGCTTTGTGGATGATACTGACTATTGTTGGAGGATTCATGTTCTTAGGTTCACAAGCCTGGGAGTGGTATCACTTCATTCATGGAACACCAGCCGGTGCTTATGTAATGCCAAATGGAGATGTATATAAAGTAGCTGAGAACGCTTACCATTTACATCACCTGAATCCACCACACGATGCCTTGGTTTCTCCATTGCATCAAGTAGTGAGTGACAAAGCGGTTATTGCCGATATTAAATCCAAAGCAGAACATATTCACGGTGCTAACCTTACTCGTAATGAGTATGGACATCCGCTCTTCGCCGATTTCTTCTTCTTTATCACCGGATTCCATGGATTCCACGTATTCTCGGGAGTGATCATTAATATTATCATCTTCTTAAATGTCATTGCTGGCGTATATAAACGCAGAGGACATTATGAGCATATTGAAAAAACGGGTCTCTATTGGCATTTCGTAGATTTAGTATGGGTATTCGTCTTTACATTCTTCTATCTAGTATAATTATTAGCGTCAGATAAGCATTATGGCCGATCACAAAAATGAACCGCACGGATATTACACGGGCGACATCCACAACCAATTCGTGATAGAACATCACGATCCTAAGAGTAAGAAAGTAATTTGGAAAACATTCTGGATATTACTTTTAATCACCATCTTCGAAGTAGGTATTGCGTTTGCACCTATTGCACATGATGTTTTAGTTGCAATATTTATTGTACTTACCATTGTGAAAGCGTATTTCATTATTGCATTCTTTATGCATCTTAAGCATGAGGAAAAAAGTTTTGGATATACGATCATACTTCCATTTATTCTAATTGTTTATTTCATTGGTATGTTAATTACCGAAGGAAATTATATTAGTATGATGGGAGGACTCTTCAAGTAAATCATCTTGAAAAAAAAGATTGTTCTTATTTTGTTTTTTGTGGTTCCTATAGCTGCCTATTTGGTACTGCGAACTGGAAAAAATGATTATAAGCAACTCGAAATATTAGGTCCGAAAGAGCCCATCAAAAAAACCATCAACGGAAAGGAAGTGATCGATACACTTTATCATACCGTTGGTGGTTTTTCTTTTTATGATCAAGATAGCATTCTCGTAACGGAGAAAGTGACAGAAGGAAGTATTTATGTGGTCGATTTTTTCTTCGCTACTTGTAAAACCATCTGCCCCAAAATGTCGAACCAACTCATGCGCGTTCAACATAATTTTAAAACGGATGACGATGTAAAAATTTTATCGTTTACCGTTGATCCATTAAACGACACTCCGGCTCAATTAAAAAAATATGCTACCAAGCATAATGCCATCCCGGGAAAATGGTATTTCCTCACCGGTGATAAAGTAAAAATTTATTCCATCGCCAAGGAAAGTTACTTTTTGACGGCCATGGAAGATTCAGCCATGGAGGAAGGCTTTTTGCACTCCGAACAAATGGTATTGGTGGATAAAGAAAAACGCATTCGCGGATTTTATGATGGTACCGATATTTTTGAAGTGAAAAAATTAATTGAAGATATTGCAACGTTAAAAGTGGCGTATGCGAGTGAAAAAAAGAAGGAGAAGTAAAGATGTCAGTACAATTACAAAGTAAGGAAAAGTTCGTTTTTAGAATCATTGTAGCGTTGTCTAGCGTTGTTTTTTTATTGGTGTTGATACTGGATAGTAAAATACTTCCCCGTCCTCAACCCATGCCTTCTTTCGCCAAGTATTTGCCTTTGTTAAATGCGATGATCAATGGTACCTGTGCCATATTGTTGTTGCTCTCTTTAAAAGCAATCTTAGCTAAAAACGTACAGCGCCATAAAAAAATAAATATATTGACATTTGTATTGTCGACTATTTTCTTGTTGAGCTATGTCACTTATCATTGGTTGAGTGAGGAAACGAAATATCCATTGGACAATCCCATGCGTCCGTTGTATTTAGGAATCCTGATCTCGCATATCATTTTGGCAGCCATCGTTCTTCCCATGATCTTGTTGTCTTTCTGGTACGGACTCAGTAATCAAGTTGCCAAACATCGTAAACTAGTTCGCTTTACTTTTCCCATTTGGCTGTATGTAACTATTACAGGTGTAGTAGTTTACCTTATGATTTCGCCGTATTATAATTTTTAATGAGTGTTTAAATTCCACAAAATAGTATCTTTGTAATTCTAGTATTGAACACTCATGAAAAAATTAAGAATCCTCCTTTTTGTTATTGCATTGATGTTGGTTCACGATGCCGTCAATGCACAATGTTCGATGTGTAAACGTGTTGCCGAAACTAATTTAGAGTCGGGCGAGAAAAAAGGGCGCGGACTCAATACCGGAATTTTGTATTTAATGTCGGTGCCCTATTTGATGGGCGGTGTGGCTTGCTATATGTGGTGGAAGAGTAATAAAAAGAAAGGTTAATCCATTTTAAATTGTAGTCGTTTTAATCCGATTCATCCTGCGATGATTCTTGAAGGTTTGCGTCGGCTTGAGTTGGCGAAGCGGAAATGGGTGCTTCGATATGACGAATCAATCCTCCTAAATATCCTGTTCTTACCATAGCAGTTGCTGCAAATAATGAAATCACAAAACTAATTTTTGTTGCCATTAATATATCGCTTCCCATTTTGTGTAAGGATAATGCAGCGAGTGAAATTACACCCAGGCCAATCATTAACCAATAAGCATATTCAGCAGCCTCTTCGTGCTCATGAATGGTAGCTTCACTAATGCCGGCCATTTCTTCCACCTTGTGTTCTGCATCTTCACCAGTGCTCATGACCAATGGAGTGATTGCAGCAAGAATTACCCATAAGACAAGCACTGTGCGCTGTAAGTTTTTTTCATTTTTTACTAATGCATATAACATAATGAAAGTTCCAATAATGATCCCCACAATCGGGAAATGATTGATGAGTAGATGTAAGTGGGCAAAATCCATAATCAAAGTGTTAAAAATTTAGAATAAAAGTAAACAAATTATTTCGATTATAGTGCCGTGTGAGTTGAAATCTATCAAAAATTATATTTTTGAATAATTATCTCATCTTTAGCATATGAAACATCATCCGCTAACTACAAAAATTGTAAAAGCATTTAATGCTCATTTAGATGATGAGTTAGCTATCGGTATGAAAGCCTACATGAAAGACCGATTTGATTTTTTAGGAATCAAAAGTCCAGTGCGCAACGAAATTTTAAAACCATTTTTTCCAGAGTTGAAAGAGTTAGAAACGAAAGAATGGATGGAAGTTGTGGATCAATTGTGGAACCAAAAGTTTAGAGAATTTCAATATGCAGCGATGGAGTTTGCGCAGAGGAAAGTTAAGGATTTACAACCCGAGCATCTTCCTTTTTTGGAAAAAATGATCACCGAAAAATCGTGGTGGGATTCAGTGGATATGGTAGCGAGTAATTTAATAGGTGCATATTTTAAAAAATTCCCTGAAAAAATTCCTGCTACCATCGCACGATGGACAAAGACCGATAATTTTTGGCTGCATCGCACTTGCATCATTTTCCAACTTAAGTATGGAGACAACACCGATCAAAAATTATTATTTGAACTTTGTACGAAGTACGCAAGCGAGAAGGAATTTTTTATTCGAAAAGCCATTGGTTGGGCATTGCGTCAATACAGTAAATTTAATCCGAAGGCGGTAGAGGCATTCATCCAAAAGCAAAAGCTCAGTCCTTTGAGTGTAAAGGAAGCATCTAAGTACCTATAAGTATTTTTGGTACGATGACTGATAAAGATCAGATACGTGCATCTCCCCTTAACCCGTTTAAAATCAGAGAGCAAAACTTACATTTAAAGTGATTCATCCACATTCATCTTGCTTAGTACCTTCCTTCCTTTGTATCTTTGCGCTCCATGATTCTGCACAACAAGTACGATAAAGAAACACTTCGTAAAAAGCTAGAAGCGGAAACGTTTAAACGGATCACGCTTTCCTTTTATCGTTATGTGATTCTTGAAAGTGTTGAATCGTATCGCGACGATTTGTATTTACGTCTCGATAATTTAGGAATTTTAGGACGAGTGTATGTGGCACGTGAAGGAATCAATGCACAGATCAATGTTCCTGAAAGTAATTTTGAAGCTTTCAAAAATTTACTTGAGAACGATGTGCATTTAAAAGCAATGCCCCTGAAAATTGCTGTGGAGGATGATGGAAAATCTTTTATAAAATTAATTGTTCGCATTCGAAAAAAGATTGTTGCAGATGGATTAGCTGATGATGATTTTGATGTAACCAATGTAGGGAAGCATCTCAATGCAAAAGAGTTTAATGATGCATTGGAGTTGCCCGAGACGATTGTGATTGATATGCGAAATCATTATGAGAGTGAAGTTGGACATTTTAAAGGCGCATTGCGTCCTGAAGTGGATACGTTCAGAGAGGAGTTGGAAAAGTCGGTGGAGATGGTCGCTGATAAAAAAGATAAAAAGATTTTGTTGTATTGCACGGGTGGTATTCGGTGCGAAAAAGCAAGTGCGTGGTTTAAGCATCACGGTTTTGAAGATGTAAATCAATTGCACGGTGGAATTATTCAATATGCTAGAGAAATAAAAGAACAAGGATTACAACCAAAGTTTGTAGGTAAGAATTTTGTGTTTGATGAACGTTTAGGTGAACGAATTACTGAGGATGTCATCAGTGAATGTCATCAGTGCGGAGCAAAGTGTGATGACCATGTGAATTGTAAAAACGACGATTGTCATTTACTCTTTATTCAATGTGATGCGTGTTCAGAAAAGATGCAAGGATGCTGTACCCGCGATTGTCAGCAGATTTATAATTTGCCCATTGAAGAGCAAAGGAAACTCCGAAAAGGTCGAAAAAAGACCGATACCTTGTCCGTTTATCGTTCTAGATTGCGCCCTGATTTACGACAAATCCTAAAAGAAGAAGCGAAACAAGAAAATTCTCAATTGTAATATATTTAAAATCAGCCATTTATGGTTTAAAAGTAAATTAACGCAGGTTTTCGCCATTTTTTATTTCTTTAATGTCAATAACTTACGTAAATTGCTTAAATAGGCATCTTACGTTGCCTTTATATTTGCTTAAGTTTTTTAACAGTCAATGGAATATGGAAAAGAGATGGGTAATAAAATCTCAGGGTGATCCGGAAATTGCAAGTCGATTGGCTGCTGATTTACGAATCAATCCAATTTTAATTAATCTTTTACTTCAACGAGGCATTTCTACTTACGATGAAGCAAAAAGATTTTTTCGACCATCACTGGATGATTTGCACGATCCATTTTTAATGAAAGACATGGACGTAGCAATTGAAAGAATAGGAGAGGCGCTGGCGAAGAAAGAACATATTCTTGTTTATGGTGATTATGATGTAGACGGCACAACAGCCGTCTCTTTAGTTTATTCGTTTTTGAAATCACTCTCTGGAAATATTCACTACTATATACCCGATCGTTATAAGGAAGGGTATGGAATTTCTACACAAGGAATTGATTGGGCAAAGGAGAATGGATATTCATTAATTATCGCACTCGATTGCGGAATTAAAAGTGTAGATAAAATCGATTATGCCAATGAAAAAGGGGTCGATTTTATTATTTGTGATCACCATCGTCCAGGAAGCGAATTGCCTAAAGCAGTAGCCGTTTTAGATCCTAAACGAAGCGATTGTAATTATCCTTATAAAGAATTGTCGGGCTGCGGTGTTGGATTTAAATTGATTCAAGCTTTTGCTCAATTGAATGAAATGCCGTTTTCACAATTAGAACAATATCTCGATCTGGTTGCTATTAGTATTGCAGCGGATATTGTTCCAATCACCGGAGAAAATCGTGTCTTAGCATTTTTTGGTTTGCAACAACTGAATAAAGATCCTCGACCTGGAATCAAAGCGATTCTTGAATTGAGTGGAATGAAAAAAGAGTTGGTTATTAACGATATTGTTTTTGGAATTGCACTGCGCATCAATGCCGCTGGAAGAATTGAACATGGAGCTAAGGCGGTTGAGTTGATGATTCAAAAGCAAGAAGATCTCGCTAACTTTTTAGGAGATGGAATCGATGAACAAAATACCACGCGTAAAGGGTTGGATGCACTCATCACCGATCAAGCGTTGCAACAAATTGTAGATGATAAAGATTTTCATTCTCGTAAATCAACCGTTGTATATAATCCTGAGTGGCATAAAGGAGTCATTGGAATTGTAGCTTCCCGACTAACGGATAAGTATTACCGTCCTACCATTGTTTTGACGAAGAGCAATGGCCATGTGAGCGGTTCTGCACGATCTGTAAAGGATTTTGATGTGTATAATGCCATTGAAAGTTGTGCCGATTTATTAGATCAATTTGGTGGACATATGTACGCTGCCGGATTAACCATGAAAGAGGAAAATGTTCCTGCCTTTATTCAGCGTTTCGAAGAAGTTGTGCAGAATACCATTGAAGATCGAATGCTGGTTCGTGAAATTGAAATTGATGCAGAATTAAATTTACAAGACATCACTCCTCAGTTCTTTCGCATCTTAAATCAGTTTGCACCCTTCGGACCTGGAAATATGTCACCCATTTTTAAAGTGAGTGGTGTGCGTGATAATGGTCGAGGCAAAGTAGTAGGCAACAATCATCTAAAATTAAGCTTAGAACAAAGAGAAATTCATTCGGGAATGTTTGATGGAATTGCATTTCAGTTAGGCCATCATCATCCGCAAGTGGAGCAAAGGCAAAGTTTTGACATCGTTTGTCACGTAGAAGAAAATACCTACAACGGACGAACTTCTCTTCAATTAAATATCAAGGATTTGAAATTTTCGACATTGAAAGAATTACAAACTTCGTAGATTTTGTAAATCGATTCGTTTAAAATTCCCCATTCATTTAAAATTCTTAGAGCTATTTACTTCTTTTTCGTAATTTTGATAGTATCATATGATACTATCAAATGAAGCCTTCTTATACCGTATCTCAGAGCAGAAAACTTAGTGCCAATGCGCCTCGAGAATCGTTAGCGAAGAGAAAAGTCTTTATTCGAATATAATAAATTACAGCCAATATTTTGTTCCAGCCTCTCCCTAACCCTCTCCAGGGGAGAGGGAATTATAAAATTATATAGAAAAGTTAAAATTTGGTATGAGCTATAAATTTTTTTGCGACAAAAAAAGGCGTCAAAGAACTTTTTAGCTCTGCGCCCTTTACGAGAAAAAAAGCGTCAAAGAACTTTGCGGCTCTGCGCCTTTGCGAGAAAATTATGAAGTTTCATAAATGACCAAGAATATTTATGGATCGATTAACTTAATTAACTCCGAACTTATGCATTTGATCTTTGTTGCCTCCGTGGTTAAGGGTAAATTCTATTGAAATAAAATAGAACTGGTTTTAAATTCTTGATGTCCTAAATCTTTTATCTGTAGCAACACGGTAAGTAAGTCCTAATTTTAATATGAGACCATTTGTTGGAGTTTGTTTGAGTTTTGCAAAACGATTCGCATCGTAAAACTGAAATTGTCGAGAAACAGAATGTCCAATATCTAACGTAATAAAAAATGGAAGTTTAGGAAGGTAAAAATCATTCGCCCATCGGAGTTGTCCTTCTCCAATCAAAAACCAATCTTCATCAGGCAATCGATAGGTGTCATTTACTCCCTTATACATAATACAACTATGCCAATTGGGAGTAATGGTATAATCAAATACGGCATAGCGTGGCAATACTCCCCAACACCAAAATCGATCGCTTACTTTCCAATCAAATCCAAGAAGAGGCAACCAAAAATTTCCAAACATTTCTTTGCTGTAATAGCCTCCCAATTTCCATGCAAACGATGAGCTTTCACGTTTTGCATACATAGCAGCAAAAGCAGGCGTAATGGTATTTCCACTAGCGCTTAGTTCAGTCGTTGCATAATGTCGAATGCCTGCCGCGAACAACAATTGTTGGTTGGTGTCATTGAGTACATACTGATTCGAAAGCATCAATGATAATGATTGTAGGTGAAGTGCAGTGGAGGAAGATGCATCTACACTTGGTTTGTAAGTTACATTCCTGGTTTCGTATTGTGGATTAACAACCAAGGTGTTTTTTCGATGCCATTTCCAAGGTATATTAAGTTGAGATTGAAAATAATTAATATCACTTTTTCCGTCAACCCGATTGTTTAAAATTGTACTGGAAGGAATATGTTGATATTGTAAACTCATCACATCAAAAACAGGTTGTCCAAAGCTGTCATTGACAACGAACAAGAGTAGAAGTGCTACCACCTTGAATTGCATGGTCAAACATAATCTAATTTTTTGTGGTGTAGGATAATTTCAACTATTTTTTAATGACTTGAATTAAAGTTTGCCTTTATTTGAATATTGAGTGTACCTTGCATGAAGAAAATGTTCAAGCGCATTACAAGAATGAAAAATCTCTGTATTTTTATGTTTTCTTTCTCGAATTATAAATTCTAAAACGAATGAATTATAAATTAAAAGCGACTCTCTTCGTATTATTATGTTCTGCAGGTTTTATCTATTGTGGTCCAGCAGCAGTGGGTGATGTGAAGTCTTCTCCACTGGATACCATTCATATTGGTGATCAAATTTGGATGAAGCATAATACAAGCGTAAATCTTCCAAATAGCTTTTGGTACGAGCGCGATTCCATCAATAACCATAAAAACGGCCGATTGTATTTTTTTAGTGCAGCACAAAATTCTTGTCCGAAAGGATTTCATATTCCCACCGATGAAGAATGGCAAGTGTTGATTGATCGTTTTGGTGGCAATGAGCAAGCAGGAATAGCTTTGATGGAAGGAGGAGCCTCGGGATTGAATTTACCATTGCCCGGATACCGAAGTGGAAATAGCTCGAGTGATTTGTTTGGTAAAAAGGGCGAACAAGGATTTTACTGGAGCTCCACCGTGAAAGGCGATCAAACCGCGTTTGCACGTATGTTCTCAGCGAACTCAAGCGTTATAACTGATATCTATTACCGAAGAGCAAATGCTTTTTCGGTGCGATTGATCATGGATGCTAAACCAAAATCTAAATAGTTTGAAATGGTTAGTTAAATCGTTTGTCGTTGAAACCGAGCTTAAATTTTTCTAACGAATTGTAATCTTGTTATTTTATTTCCATTTTCTTTTTTAATTAGTAACCTTTACGACTTATTTCACCGCTCTTGAAAGAAAAAATTTATAGTCTTATTACACCCGGTGTCAAACACATGTTGTTGGCTACTTTTTGGTTTGCATTAATGAATGTAATGGTGAAGAATTTGGCACATCTCCCCACCAGCGAATTGGTTTTTTTTAGATGTGGTGTTGCTACGTGTATTGGATTCATTGCCTTGCATCGAGCAAAAATAGATTGGTTAGGAAGTAATAGAACTTTGCTTTTGTTGCGTGGACTCTTTGGAACCATTGCCTTGTATGCGTTTTTCTATACAGTGCAACATATGCCACTGGGAACCGCGGTGACCTTGCAATATTTGTCGCCCATCTTCACTACCATCTTCGCGATCTTCCTCTTGAATGAGCATGTTCGACCGATACAATGGCTTTGGTTTGCCATTTCATTTTGTGGAATCTTAGTGATAAAAGGAGTGGATACCGGCATTAGTTGGGAGCTACTTGGTGTCGGAATTTTTTCTGCCGTTTTTTCTGCCTTAGCTTATAACATGGTTCGTACCATGAGAGAAAAAGAACATCCGTTAGTAGTGGTTTTGCATTTTCAATTATTAGGCGCTATCGTAGGAGGAATCGTTTCGGTTTTCAATTGGAAACAACCTGTTGGCATGGATTGGATCTGGATACTTTTATTGGGAATCTTAACACAACTCGGACAAGAAAACTTAACGCGCTCACTGCAATTGGAAAACATGGCTAAGGTGACCATCTTAAATTATTTAGGTGTGGGCTATGCAATTTTGTTTGGATGGATGTTCTTCCACGAAACCCATGTGTTCATGGAATTCATAGGGATGTTGTTGGTGGTTGCTGGTATTGTTTTGAATTTAATTACTTCCCCGAAAGTGATTAAGAATTTGAAATGAAATTTTAGTGGTTGTAATGAATTGCCAGCAGCAATTGTTTAACGAAAACATGTAATGAAATGGATCAGGAGGGTTATTCTTTTATGAAATTTTAAAAGTATTTATCTGCGGCACCCCGAAATTTGCCCCTTGTAAGCACGACGGAAAAAGGAGCCAATTATGTATTTGCGAACTCAATTGGTGCTATGGAATATTATGTATGGGTAACCCAGACTGAACCACTATTTGACTTATTAGTTCTATTTACTATAATCTAGTTTTCGAAGTGCAATTATTATGAGTTAAGTTCAGTCCTAGGGTTGCCGAACCTTATAAAATGATGCTCCCCGTCGGGCTTGCACAGGGCGATTCTGGCGCCTGTCCCGTTTTTACGGGATTACTTTTCTTCTAAAGAAAAGTAAGGCTAAGAGAAAGAAAATACTATCATAGGATTCAGTTATTAAATTATCGATAAATATTTGAATCGAAAAGAAGTTTTGCTCTCTGGAAATAGAGTTTTTTTAATCTATTGGAAACGATTTAAACTGATCAAATTGATTTTAAGCATAACTCATTAATGCTTATCATTTAAAGATAAACTATATTCATTAATAATCATTTAGTTATGTAGGGTTCGCATGGAAAGAAACCTTCTTTTTCGAAGTTCGAAAAAGCAATTTAATCCGTATCTTCGCACACTTATTATGTCGCAATACAACGAATATAAATCATTGAATCTCCCCAATATCGCTGAGACCGTTCTGCAGCGTTGGGAGGAGAATAGAGTCTTTGAGCGTTCTGTCGAAGAGCGTGAAGGCGCACCCGCTTATGTTTTTTATGAAGGTCCTCCATCAGCAAATGGATTACCTGGAATTCATCACGTGATGGCACGTGCTATTAAAGATATTTTTTGTCGATATAAAACACAAAAAGGTTTTCAAGTAAAACGAAAAGGCGGTTGGGATACGCACGGACTCCCCATCGAAATCAGCGTTGAAAAAACATTAGGCATTACGAAGGAAGATATAGGAAGTAAAATTTCTATCGAAGATTATAATAAAGCTTGTCGCCACGAGGTGATGAAGTACAAATCGGTATGGGATGATCTTACTCGTAAGATGGGCTATTGGGTCGATCTTGAAAATCCATACATCACTTTTGAAAATAATTATATTGAAACTTGCTGGTACTTGTTGAAGGAGTTGCATAAGAAGAATATGCTCTATAAAGGGTATACGATTCAACCCTTTTCTCCAGCTGCCGGAACCGGTTTAAGTTCGCATGAATTAAATCAACCGGGCACTTACAAATTAGTAAAGGATACTACCATTGTAGCGCAATTCAAAGCTATTCGTGATGCGAAGTCGGAACTGCTTTTTACCTCGACCGATGCGCCCGTTTATTTTCTAGCTTGGACTACCACACCTTGGACATTACCCTCGAATGCAGCATTGGCAGTAGGTGCTAATATTACGTATTTATTGGTGCGTACATTTAATGCTTATACCTTTCAACCCATCAGCGTTGTTGTAGCAAAAGATCTTTTTGCAAAACATTTTAATCCGAAGAACGCGGAATTAACGATTGACGAATATCAAGAAGGAAATAAAAATATTCCATTCCGTATTGAGAAAGAACTAAAAGGTTCCGACTTGCAAGATATGCGTTTCGAGCAGTTGATGCCCTATGTGCAGCCTGAAGGAAATGCCTTTCGAGTGATTGTAGGTGATTTTGTGAGTACAGAAGATGGAACTGGAATTGTACACATCGCACCCACTTTTGGTGCCGATGATTTTCGCGTAGCCAAACAAAGCGACGTGCCGCCCATCATGGTAAATGATGAGAACGGTAAGCCGATG
>JBJXGU010000377.1:0-18312 GCA_046160245.1 Bacteroidia bacterium | reverse complement strand
ATCTCCACTGATTAAAAGCTTTAGGCAGATTGAGTAAAGCTGTATCATTTTCTACCCCACATCTAAAAGTGCTAAAGCTTACCCAAACGGTGTCTCCGGGATGAAAATGTTTTAAAGAACTCCATGCTCTCCTCAAAGGATCAGTAACTAAATTGTTACACAAAGCTGAACCCCTTAAAGTAGTATTAGTAGTTAATATACAACTAGAGCAATTTGATACTACAGAGAAAGTTGATTCGGGTATCAAGGTAAGATGAGTAAATTCATCATTACCAAAATATTCCAAACTTATTTTTAGCGAATCAATGGCACTAATTCCTGGATTGGTGATAATATAATCCCAACTTAAAAAGGTAGTATCATTAAGACAACTTTTATCATTGTCAATATTGGGTAAAGATGAAGTAGCTAACTCAACTTTTACTTGATGCAGGACGGAGTTTGTTACATTATATGTTTTGGTGTAATTATTTTGACAATCATTACAGAAAACATTATTAATTGCAGGTGGTACATTACACTTCCATTTAAAATTGGCTTCTCTTGTGCAAGTGCCATTGGTACATACGGTATCACAATAAACACATAAACTATCAATAACCAATTCTTCAAAAATCAACGTGTCCGATGTATATAAAGTAATAGGAATTTCTGTGCCTGGCACATAAGTGTTCGGAGCACCATATTTTCCGATTCTATAAAATAATCCAATGGGTGGTAAGCTAGAACAATAATTACTGGAATCAGGAAAAAAACGAGCTAGTATATTGGCCGTACCTGAATTTGTATTTTTATACATAAAAGTTAAACTGAGTGTATCCAAAAAAATGGCGGAAAAACTTGTCGGACTAATATCTAAAAGATGGGGTTTTTGGACTACAACCGAGGCAGAAGTATCCAGTTTTGCATTAAATGAATAAATATGGTTTAAAGAATCTGTCCAAACTTGTGATAAAGTTATAGAAGCAGTAGAATCTCCCGTTGGGATGACCGAACAATCAATATAAATATGATAATAAAGGGTACACATACCAGTACCAGTAATAGTAGCTGTCCACTTCCCTGTACTAGTATCCAAAACTTGATCACTAACAGTTAGCGATGAGCTATCCAAAGCAAAAAACACTTGTGGATGGTTAATTGAATCTAGGCAACTATTTACGGAGGGAACATTAAAATTTAAGAGAGGTTTTATTCTGATGCGATGTGAGCCATTTGCAATAAAAGTAGCAACGAATAGATTCTCTAAACATGCTCCGATGGTGTCATTGGATAGAAAATTTACAGGGATAGGATTAGTTTGCGCGGAAACGAAATGTTGAATTGAGAAGATTAAAATGAGGAATAGAAATTTTTTCATAGAGAGAAACTATTAAAGAGTGAGATTAAAACTAGATGAATTAATAAACGAATATAAGAATATTATGAATCCAAATAAAAAAATATTGATTTTATCGCCAACAGAAAGGTTAAGTAATTCGTGAGAATTAACAATTTCAGGTTGGAATAAGGCTTTAAAAATATTCTCTAAAAAAAATCCCCTCCCAGAAGCGTTCACGCGCTTAGCGGCATCTGCTTCTGGGGAGGGGATTTTTGAATGTTGACTTTTCTAATAATTCACTTTTTCCTCTGCAGCAAATTTTCTTTCTTTTAAGTTAAAAGTATTTCCTTTCGTCATTACATGAACTACTAAATTTTCGATGCTGATGGGAGAACCATCGTTTAAATCAGCGATATTAGAATGTCGAATCCCATAACCATCCACTATAATAACTAATCCTGATCCGATGGCTTCTAAGTGATTATTATCGGTTACTACCACTCCGGTATCTTCTCCTAAACCAATTCCAATGCAAGAAGGATTTGATGCAACCGCTTGTGCTAAGCGTCCAAATCGACCTCGTTTATCAAAGTGCGAATCGATAATTACATCTTTCATAAACGCTAAACCTGTTGTAATTTTTACCTCTCCTTTTATTAATGCTCCCGCACTCGATCCTTGATAAATCATGGTATTGCTCATGGCCATCGCTCCAGCACTGGTTCCTGCTAAAACAAAATCTTCATTGTTCACTCGATTTTGTAGGATTCTTAAGATCTCCGTTCCTCCAAAAATGGTACTTAAACGCAACTGATTTCCGCCCGATAACATCACACCATCACACTTTTTAATTCGCTCTATAAATTCAGGATTCTGCGCATCCGCACGATTTCGGATATGCATACTCTGAACATTCGTACATCCAATTTTTCCAAAGGCTGTCAAGTAGTTTTCGCCTACTTCTTCTGGAATACTCGAAGCCGATGTAATTACCTCAATATGAGCATCTTTATGACCTTTGCATTCTTCTACAATTCTTGATAAAATCTGTAATTCAAAGTAGTTTAAATTGTTTCGCTGTTGAATATTCGGCTCCAACTCATTCCCTTTGTCTTCATTCCCCCCAATCGCTATTAGTTTACCTTTCATAATGACATGCCTATTAATAAATGTCCTTTTTGGAGAATAAATAATTGAATTTTATTCAGTTTTTGGTTGATTACGAAACTATTCTTAATTTCATCGTGTCGACCATACACCTACATTCGGTTTATTAACAAGTCGAAAATTAAAACTTTATTAAGAAATTATTATGAAGATACGTGAAATCAGGGCAATGCGAGGTCCAAACTACTGGTCAATTCGTCGACATTTTTTAATTGTTATGAAATTAGACCTCGAAGAAATGGAGGAAAGGCCCAGTAATTTGATCGATGGCTTTAGTGAACGCCTCGAAAAAATGTTTCCTACCATGTATGAACACGAATGTTCAGAAGGTTGTCCGGGCGGATTTTTTAAGCGTGTGAAGGAAGGAACCTGGATGGGTCACGTAGTGGAACATATTGCTTTGGAGATTCAAACGTTGGCGGGTATGGATGTGGGCTTCGGAAGAACCCGATCTACCTCAGAACACGGAGTCTATAATGTAGTGTTTGCCTACATGGAGGAAAAAGTAGGTATTTATGCCGCAAAAGCCGCAGTTCGTATAGTCGAGGCGTTAGTTGATGACGAAATTTACGACCTAGAAGACGATATTCAAACGATGCGTGAAATTCGAGAGGATGAACGCCTTGGACCAAGTACAGGTTCTATCGTTCAAGAAGCCGCAGCTCGTGGAATTCCTTGGATTCGACTCAATCGCCACTCTTTGGTGATGTTAGGATATGGAAAAAATCAAAAGCGTATTCAAGCAACGGTAACGAGTAATACAGGAAGTATTGCGGTGGAAATTGCATGTGATAAAGAAGAGACAAAGAATTTATTAGAAGCCGCAAATATTTCTGTACCGAAAGGAAGAATTATTTACGACGAAGAGGATTTAGACAGAGCGATTGATTCCATCGGTTATCCGATGGTGATTAAGCCTGTTAATGGTAATCACGGTCGAGGAGCTACTATCAATATTAGAAGCCGTGAAGAAGCGGTGGATGCATTAGCCGCTGCAAAGAAAATTTCAAGGGCTGTAATTTGTGAAAAGTTCATCACTGGATTTGATCATCGAGTATTAGTAATCGACTATAAATTTGTGGCGGCTGCAAAGCGTACTCCTGCTCTGGTGATTGGAGATGGTAAAAGCAGAATCATGGCATTGATTGATGCCGTGAATAAAGATCCGCGTCGTGGATACGGACATGAGAAAGTGCTAACTTCTATCAAGGTTGATGATAACACAAAGCAGATTTTAAAAGAGCGTGATCTTACTTTAGATTCTATTTTACCAAAGGATGAAGTATTGTATTTGAAATCGACTGCAAATATTTCTACGGGTGGAACAGCAACGGATGTAACCGATCAAGTTCACCCGCATAATGTTTTTATGGCGGAACGAATTGCTCGCATTATTGGATTGGATGTTTGTGGTATCGATATCATGACGGATGATATTTCGCTTCCGATTTCAGAGACCGGTGGTGCTATCTTAGAAGTGAATGCAGCACCCGGATTTAGAATGCACTTGGCTCCAACGGAAGGATTACCTCGTAACGTTGCAGAGCCGGTAATAGATATGTTGTTTCCTCCAGGTGCAGAAATTCGTATTCCTATTGTTGCGATCACAGGTACCAATGGTAAAACTACTACTACTCGATTAATGGCACATATTGCCAAGACTGCAGGATACAAAGTTGGATTTACCACTACGGATGGAATCTACATTCAAAACATTATGATGCAACGAGGCGACTGTACAGGTCCACAAAGTGCGGAGTTTGTGTTGAAAGATCCTACTGTTGATTTCGCTGTATTAGAAACAGCACGCGGTGGTATTTTACGTGCGGGATTAGGATTTCATAAATGCGATATTGGTATTGTTACGAATGTGGCTGCCGATCATTTAGGTCTTAAAGACATCAATACGCTAGAAGATATGGCTCGAGTGAAATCGATTGTTCCCGAAGCCGTGATGCCGAGTGGTTATGCGATTTTGAATGCAGATGATGAACTGGTTTCCAATATGGCGAAGGGACTCGATTGTAACGTTGCCTATTTTTCAATGGATGAAAACAATGCGCTCGTTGCGAAACATTGTAGCAAAGGTGGATTAGCGGCTATTGCAGAAAATGGATACATCACAATTTGTAAAGGAACTTGGAAAATTAGAGTAGAAAAAATCATCAATATCCCACTTACCTTCCGAGGTAAGGCGGCGTTTATGATTCAAAATATTTTACCAGCGGTATTGGCGAGCTTCATTCGTAATTTCGATATTGGAGATATTCGATTAGCACTCGATACATTTATTCCTTCTCCTGTTCAAACTCCAGGTCGAATGAATTTATTTGAGTTTAAGAAATACAGTGTCATGGTGGATTATGCTCATAATCCTGCAGGATTCCTTGCTATCTCTAAATTCTTGGAAAAGATTGATGCCACACCTAAAATTGGTATCATCGCCGGAGTTGGTGATCGCCGTGATGCCGATATTATTGCATTGGGTGCATTAGCTGCGAAAATGTTTGACGAAGTTGTTATTCGTCAAGACCGAAATTTACGTGGTCGATCGGAGAATGAAATTATCGATTTGATGGTACAAGGAATGCATTCTGTAGATCCAAACAAAAAGCATGTTGTTATTCCTAGTGAGCCGGAAGCCATCGATTATGCATTCAAGAATGCGAAGAAAGGTTCGTTCATTGTTATTTGTAGCGATGTAGTTCCCGATGCGTTAGATCAGGTCATGAAATTTAAGGACGTAGAAGATAAATTTGAATTGAGTGTTGATGATATTCCTAATCAACATGAACCTATAGAACCGACTCCGCAAGAAGCCACAAAGTAAATTGGATAGTATTACTCAATTTGCACTCGGTGCAGCCCTTGGTGAATTAGTCGCGGGAAAGAAAATTGAAAGTAAAGCCATTTTATGGGGTGGTATCGCCGGTACCATCCCAGACTTGGATATTTTGTTCAATCCTTTTTTTACGGAACTTCAAAAACTTTCGGTCCATAGAGGCATCAGTCATAGTTTGATTTTTGCTTTTGCCGTAGCTCCTGTTATGGCTTGGCTCATGAGAAAGTTATATCGAAAAAAACCTGAAATAACCTTTCGGATTTGGTTAGATGTATTCTTCATTGGAATCTTTACGCATCCCTTACTCGATGCTTTTACATTGTATGGGACTCAACTCTTCTTACCCTTTAGTGATTATCGCGTCGCCCTCAATAGCATTGCTATTGTAGATCCCGGATATACGCTGCCCTTATTGATTGGAATTACGTTGACGTTGGTGTTGCGAAGAAAGCATCCCTCCATGGCCACGAAGGTGAATTATTATGGGTTGATCATTGCACATATTTATTTTCTCTTGACTATTGCAAATAAATTTTATGTGAATCAAAAATTTGAAGCCGCACTTTCCGAACAAAAAATTATTCCCAACGATTATTTATCGAATCCTGTTATATTTTCGAATCTGCTTTGGTGTGCTGTGGCAAAAGATGACAGCATGTGTTATATAGGATATTACAGTATCTTACAGGATAAACCGACAATTCGATTTGAAGGATTTAAGAAAAATGAATATTTATTGGATAAAATAATAGATAAAGAAGGTGTGGCTAAATTGAGATGGTTTTCTAAAGATTATTTTATTGTAGAAGAAAGAAATGATTCTTTAGCATTTTATGATGTCCGATATGGTAAATCAAATTTTACACCCAACCTCGACAATGAAAAGACATTTTTATTTTATTTTAAAATTCTGAACAAAAACTCGAATCCTGTAAAAATTCAGCAATACATTTCCAGGAAGGACATGAATTTTTCTGACTTTATAGATCAATTGAAGCATCGAATAAGGTATGCCGATTAGTTGATCCGTTCTTTTTGTTGTTTTGTCGGAGCTAATGACGCCTTAGACGAAATTAGTTAATTCTTTGTTAATTTCATTTGTGAAGAGAGAACAAAATACTATTTTTGATAACACCAATGACTACGCGTACCATCCGACTTTTATTTTTAATTCTGTTTTCTATTCACTTCACTAACTCTTGGGGTGTAAAAGTAGATACGGATACTTTGCGCTCCACTACGGCATTAAGAGTTGAAAAAGCACCTTCTATTGATGGAAAATTAAATGAAGTGGAATGGTCATTAGCCGAGCCTACCTCCGATTTTATACAAAGCCGACCTGACGAAGGAAAGCCGGGAACACAAATTACGGAAGTAAAAATTTTATATACTGATTTTGCGATTTATGTGGGAGCGTATTGCTACGACACCAAAGCCGATAGTATATTAAAACAATTAGGAAAAAGAGATGATGGAAATTTAAATGCGGATTTATTTTCTATAAAGTTTGATCCTTATAATAACCAGCAGGATGCTTTTGTATTTGAGGTGTATGCTTCAGGCGTGCAGATGGATTCAAAATTTAGCGACTATACTTTTGATGCAGTTTGGAATGCGAATGTTAGTTTTAATGAGAAAGGTTGGTATGTGGAGATGGAGATCCCCTACTCTGCTTTTCGCTTTCCGGCTACTACCATTCAGGAATGGGGCTTGCAGTTTAATAGAAGAATTAGAAGATTAAGGGAAGCGCAATTTTGGAGTTATGTTCCTTCTACTGCAACCAATGCTCAACTTTATTGGGGACACTTGAGAGGCATTCAAAACGTAAAAACACCACTGCGTTTATCGATGGTACCTTATATTGCGTTAAGTTATGATCATAATCCTATAACGAATGAAGATGGGACTCAAACGTATTCGAATTTAAGTTCCTATAATTTTGGAGCTGATATTAAGTACGGTATTGACGATCGATTCACACTCGATATGACACTGCTACCAGATTTTGGTCAGGTGCAATCCGATCGTATCGTAAAAAATTTAAGTTACCGTGAGGTCGTATACGACGAAAATAGACCCTTCTTTCGTGAAGCAACCGAGTTGTTTAGCAAAGGAAATTTATTTTATTCGCGACGAATAGGAAAAATACCCGGGGGTTATTATTCAGTTTTTAGCGAAGTAAACGAGGATGAAAATTTGGTAGAGAATCCAACGCAAGCTAAATTATTGAATGCAGTGAAAATTTCAGGGCGTACCGATGATGGATTGGGAATTGGATTTTTTAATGCCGTTACGGATAATGCTTACGCTATCATTCAGAAGAATTCAGGAGAGAAACGACAAGTATTGACGGAGCCGCTCACTAACTACAATGTAATTGTGTTGGATCAACAATTTAAGAACAACTCGAACATCTATTTTGTAAATGCCAATACCATCCGTAAAGATCAATATGACGACTCCAATGTTTCGGGTGTTGGAATTCGTTTAAGTAATAAAAAGAATACATTTTTAGCAGCGGGCGAAGGTATCCTCACCCAAAATTTTTCTGTCGACAAAGAAAGAGAAGGGAATGTATTTGAGAACACCATGGGCTATAAATATAGCTTAGGATTAGAAAAGCAAGGCGGGATTTTTAACTATGGAGGTTATCGAAATGTTACAAGTCCCGATTACCGAGCTACGGATTTGGGATTTTTCCGAGTGGCCGGGCAAAACAATACAGAAGCCTTTATGAGATTTAGTCGATTTAGACCTTGGAAGGGTATTCGTGAATCGTATAATAATCTTAATCTCTTTGTTGCTGATGATTATAAAACAGGAAAGATTGGAGAGAATAGTGTGAATCTAAGTTTGTTCGCAAATCTGATGAGTTGGAATGCAATTTTTGCAGGGGGTGGTGCACAATTAATTCGTCCCTATGATTTTTATGAGGCTCGTGTTCCGGGTGTGCTTTTTCGAGGACTCAGGTACTATTATGCGTATGCAGGATTTAGTACCGACTACAGAAAAAAAGTAGCGCTAGATTATAATTTTAACATTTCAAATTTTATAGATGAGTTTACTTGGTTTGGGTATAATAATTCTGTAACTCTTTTAGTGCGTCCTAGTGATAAACTTTTCATGACCTATAATCTGCAATATAATTATGATCCCTTTAATGTTGGTTTTGCAAATTTTGATGAAAACGACCAGCCTCTCTTAGGAGGTCGTAGATTAGATACTTGGGAAAATAGATTTAATGGTACTTATATTTTTAAAAGAGATATGAGCCTGACCATAATTGCACGGCATTATTGGATCACTGGCCAATACAAACAGTATTTTAATTTAGACGAAGAAGGGGAATTGATTAGAAATTTAAATTACCATCAAAATAATAATTTCAATTTTAATGCTTTTAACGTCGATTTTATTTTCGAATGGAGATTCGCACCCGGGAGTGTATTGAATATTGTTTATAAGAATAACATCTCCACAGAAACAGAATTTGTTCGCCATAATTTTAATAATAATATGCGCGATTTAGTCAACGACCCTCAATCAACAACAGTGGCTATAAAAGTCCTGTATTTTTTAGATTATCTAAAAGTTCATGGAAGATTTGCTCGAAAGCTGCATAAATCAAAGACCACAACCAGTTACTTTCCAAGAGAAAATCATGTGACTAAAAGAGGTTATTAAACAATTTTATTTAGAATTTTAATCAATGATATTTCTTTGTTTCCCGATAGCAGGATCGTATCTTCGCATTATTCAGAATTTTCGGAAATAATATTTTTAACTTCGGACATTACTTTTTTCAACATACGAGGCACGAAGATCACTAAAGTACACTTGAGATCCGAATTATACTTCACAATTGAGAATTAAACTGCGATCAGAAAATGAATTTCGTATTTCGTGATGTTCATCCTGATATCTATCGGGATGATAGCTTTGCGAGAAAATTTAGCGAGAAGAACTTTGCGCCCTTTACGAGAAAATTTGTCGTAGAGCATACTTTGCGGCTCTGCGCCTTAGCGAGCAAATTTAGCGCATTATAAAACTTGAGAAATACTATTCATCAACTCAATAAAATCTTTCTGTAATTTTTGTCCTTTATCGTTGGTATAATATTGATGCAATTGTAAGCTTAATTCCTCTTTGCTTAAGGATGGATCTTTTTTAAGATTCATGTACCAACTTTGAATTGCTTTGGGTCGAGGTCCCCAACTAAATAAAAAATCTCCTGTCTCAGAATGAAATGCAATTAATTTGGGAATGGCCTTACTTCCATCAGTTAAAAACTGATTCATTAAATCTAGGTTTTCATCTCTCAGCAAATAGAAATCCTTGATCTTACCTTTCGATTCCACCACTATTTTATGGATATAAGGTAAGTTTTGCGACGCATCTCCACACCAACCTTCGGTTAAAATCAGAAAGGAAACGGGCAGTGGCAATTTTTCCATAACCAATTTTAAATCTTCAGATATCATAGCAGTTTTGTCCAACCGCTTCATCCGTTGTCTGTTTAAAGGCGCTTTTTCAATGTGATCTATGCTTTGGTCTGCCCCTGTCGTTTTTCCCTGTAAAAGTAGAGAATCAATAAGCGACAGATAGTCGGAGTAGTTCATCGCATTTTTCGCTATTCTCAAAAAATTAAGTTCTTTCACCATAGTCTTGCAAAGATAGAGGACTTCCCGATTGAAAAATGTGCAAAATCCTATTAAGAATCATATTTAAAGATGATGAGAATTATTACATTTATAGAAAATTACAATGAAATCTTGCACAATGAAATGTAAACTAATCTATCTATTCCTGTTTTTATTACCACTGATTTCGCATTCGCAAAACCTGTTCCTGAATCAAGGCGATTTTAGAATTTCTTCAGGATTTTTTTATGGAAGTTATAAGAGCGTATTTGATATGGATGGGGAAAGAAAATTAGCACCCAAAACAACACATGCTGGAATGAATTTATCGTTGGCCGCAGGATTTATTTATCGTTGGAATGGAATGATTAATTTACCTTTTATCTATAATAAAGTAAAGGGTTATAATGATCCTGGCGGCATTGATGTAGAAAAGAAAATTATGAAGCCAGGTGACATGGAGGTTGGGCTAAAATATTTATTGATTTCAAACGAAGAATGGAAATCTTGCATTACAGCTTGGCAGAGTTTAGGAACGGCTACCCGAGATTCATACACATTCCTTCATACCGGTTATGGGGATTATAATTCTCGAATGTATTTCGATTTGAACTATGTAAAATATCCAAAATGGACAGCGGGAACTTATCTTGGTTTTAACAAACGAAACAAGGACAATAGCGATGAAGTGCATGCAGGTGTTTCTGCTTCATTTTTGCTCACTACAAATTTATTTTTGGATGTCAGAGGTGATTTAAATTACTCACTGGAAAATCGAAGTAAAAAGCCGGTCAACTATGAATTAGGGCTTTTTCATAATAACGCTAGATGGATAAATACAACAGGAAGTATTCGCTACGAAATGGAAAAGTGGTTTAGCGGATTCGTGAGTTATACCGCACCCGTTCGTGGGCAATATGTTTTTAATGCAGAAATTATTTCAGTAGGGTTTACGTTGAAATTGTCAAAAACAATTAAGGTTGAATCAACCAACGACTCAACGACTTCTTATACTCAACGAATCAAAATTAATTGAGGAAGTTGGGTATAACAAAGAATAGAATTAACATGGCCAGAAAAAAGGTGGCTAATAATCCTAATCCAAATTGTTCTTTCGAATTTAAGGGGTTCGAATCAAAACGAAAAGCTAATTGACTCAGTGTTTTTTCCTCTTTCATAGTTGTTTTAGTTGATGGTTAGAAAGGGTATTAAATATTTTTGCTATAGATGTTGAATCATATTGTATCCAATTCCTGCAATCGCAATAATAATAAAGAGTATGATTAATTGCACTGCATTTCGGGATTGCTGCAACCAGTGCCTTTGAAACATCCAAAGTAACTTTTGTTGTTGCATCCAATTCATATGGATGAGATATTGATTCTGTCCAAACCGATATGCATTTTCAGTAAGGATTCTATTAATCTGAACTTTTTTTATGTTACTGTTAATCGAATTGTATTTAGTATTTATTTCCATCGATGTGTCATCGTAAAAAAACCCAAAGGGTTTAAATGAAGAATCCTTATCTTCATTTAAATAAATTTTACAATTTTTAATGGTTAGTTTTTCGCCTGGTATAAAGTGGTCGCCTCCATTGTGATAGTAATACCTCACCTTTATTGCCATACTCTTGTTTTTTCCTTTAACGGTTTTTCTGATTAGAAAAAACAGACACTATTTTCAATACCATAATTTTAGTCATTATTCTGATTGCTAATTCATTTCAAAGTTTAAAATACATGTAATTATTAGAAAAGTACAATAATTAGTCCGGATACCACTTAAATTCTTTGGAATTGGTCTAATTCGATTCAAATGAAAGATCCATGAATTGTAAACGATTGTGTAACCGTTAACAGTGAAATTTACGTTTCGTTGCCTATAAACTATGCATATTTGCATAAATTAGAATTAACCACAGACCTGGTCACCTCCTATGTATTACTTATCAAATTTAGTACGGCAAATTCGAAATGTAGGCTTGCTTACATTTTTCATTTTAGCATGCACCCAGCAAGTTGTGATTGGAGCAGAAAAACCTGCTTATGAGCTAACTTTTAAAATTACAGGGTTAAAAGACTCGATGGTTTACCTTGCTAATTATTACGGGGAAAAACAATATTTAAAAGATTCGACGCATGCGGATGCAAATGGAAATGTTGTTTTTAGGGGAGCAGAAAAACTTCCTGGTGGCATTTATCTTTTTGTTTTTCCGGGCAAAACTTATTTTGAAATTCTACTAGACCAAGAGCAAACATTTTCCATGGAATGTACCATGGCGAATGTGATTGAAACGATGAAGGTAAAAGGATCGGAAGACAATCGACTCTTTTATGAATATTTAAAATTCATTCAAGAAAGATCTAAAGAAGTAGAACCACTGAAGAATGAACGCAAGAACTTACAGGATCAAAAGCAACCAACTGATTCTGTCGAGGCAAAAATAAAAAGGGTGGATCAAGCTGTAGTAGAATATAAATTGTCTTTTATCAGTAAATATCCAGAACGCTTACTTGCTAGCATTTTTAATGCATCTCAAGATCCAAAAGTTCCCGAATTGCCATTAAAGAAAGACGGTACCCGTGATTCTGCTTTTGCATATTACTATTATCGCGATCACTATTTTGATCAAATTAATTTGAGCGATGAACGATTATTGCGTAGCCCTATTTATCACAGTAAGCTAAGCTACTTTATGAAAAATTTGGTAATCAATATGCCGGATTCAATTTACCCAGTCACTGATTCTTTAATTAAGTGGGCAAGTGGAAATAAAGAAACATTTAAGTACATGGTTTGGTTTTTAACGAATACCTATGAAACTTCTAATATCATGGGAATGGAAGCCGTTTTCGTCCATCTTGTGAAGAATTATTATACCAAGGAGAAAGCATATTGGGTAGATGAAACTACGCTCTTTAAAATTAAAGACCGTGCTCGAATTCTGGAACCTCTTTTATTAGGCAAAGTAGTAAAAAACTTAATTCTTCCTGACTCTAACGGTGTTTATCAAGCACTACATGCAGTGAATGCGCCCTTTACTATTTTATATTTCTGGGATCCAGATTGTGGCCACTGCAAGAAAGTTACTCCCAAGGTGAAAGCTTATTATGATAAAGTAAAATCAAAAGGTATAAAAGTTTTTGCAGTTTGTACAGAGGTGGAAATGGAGAAGTGGAAGAATTATATTAAGGAGAATAAATTGGATTGGATTAATGTTGCCGATCCTGAATTGCATAATAACTTCCGTCAGGATTTTGATATTCAAACGACGCCACAAATTTTTATTTTAGATAAAGACAAAAAGATATTAGCTCGTAAATTGGATGAGGATAATATGGAGAAAGTTCTCGATAAAGAGTTAGAGAATCTAGCGAAAAAAAAGTAAACTGTTTTTAATAAAGGGAAGTCAAATTTAATAGTTGACTTCCCTTTTTTATACTAGTTTCTAGTATATTTTTGTTCAAAGCTGCAACATTTTTTTTTGCCCAGATGATATAAGAAAATCATTACTTAGCCTTAAACTACGGAATTTTTTTTTAAATATTTTTTAAAAAGGAACATTGTCATTTGATTAAGAATTTTGACCCAGAATGGGTCATATGTTTATAGAAAAAATGCCGTTTGTTGTTGTTCGACCCCGTCGGGGTCGTATGTTTTATGCATTAATTTTTCTATAAACATGTGATGCCTTCGGCATCCTGATGTGAAACTTAATGAGAGTGAAAAAGGGATAGGCAGTTAGGATTAAAATTGGTGTTATTTGGATTTGTATTTCCTGCTTTCTAACCAAGAAACAATTAATAAAGCGTAGAATAAGCTACCAATCGCAATCATGATGAGATGTCGAATCCAATTCCAGCCTAATCCAAAATAAACGCGTGAGGTGCCAATGATCCCGGCTACAAATAGAATTTTTCCCCAGTATGAATTGCCTGAAAAGAAGGTTCTCCAATTAGAAAGAGTAAAAAGTTTTTTGAGATCTACATACCAAAAAATAAGAGTGATCATTCCAAGTAAAGTACTGATGTACCACATCACGTAACAGGTCCTAATGGGATGGCCTCCTATTTGAATAAATTCAAGGAGAAAGGGAAGACGATGTACTAAATATCCATCTGCATGACTGAATGAATCCCACGCTAAGTGAGATAATATTCCGATGAATGCAGAACTAAAAAATACAATCCAATTCTTTTTAATCCATTCCATAAAGGCAGGATATTCTTCCAATTGAATTCTTTGATGAAAGAAATGGATGCGATTAATTAATACTGGAAATAATAGTTGATGCCAAATGAATGCCATGATGAAGGTCATGGGCAAGTTGAAAATAAAAATACCAAGGATAGTATGACTTACATAGGCAGATGGACTCATCCAAATAAAGTACTCAAAATCGGGAATGATACTGCCAATGAATAATGCCGTCCAGGAAAGTGGAAGTTTTTTAAACGGTTTTAAAAGAAGAAGAATGGCAGGATGCGCTGGCGTAAACGGCATGTTAGAGTATACTGAATTCGGTTCGGCGATTTTTTGCCTTTCCCTCCTCAGTATCATTGGATGCTACTGGTTTGGTGTCACCGTATCCTTTATACGTCATTCGTGCGGCAGGGATACCTTTTTCAATTAAAAAATTTACAACTGCTTTCGCTCTTTGCTCTGATAAAATCACATTGGCTTTCTTATCGCCGGTATTATCAGTATGCCCACTTACTTCTATGCGAAGTGTCGCTTGAGATTTCAAAAAGGAAACTAATTTGTTGAGCTCGCTAAATGATTCTGTTTTTAATGCAAATTGATTGACATCAAAGAAAATGTTTTTCAATACGACCTTCTCCCCGGCTTTGGGTTGTTGAAGTTTGATGAGTAGCTCGTAAGCATTTTGTTTGTCATTGGCAGTTTTACATTCGAAGTAATCCGAGTAAAATAGATAGGTCTCTTTATCTACATTCAACATGTAATTTTTTCCTGCAGGTAAACATGCTAGAAATTCGCCTCGTTTTTTATCGGTGGTATTGGATACCATTACTTTTCCCGTTTCAACATCGATGATTTCAAACTGTGCCGACAATGGATTTCCAGTCACGGCATCCACTACTCTAGCCTTTATATAACTGACTAAAGCGGGCTGAACGTCTTTGTATAAATCGAAACGATACAAATCTAAATTCCCAAATCCACCCTGTCGATTGCTGGAGAAATAAGCTCGTTTTCCATCGGCACTTACCACTAAGCTATTATCGTCGTTGGCCGTGTTGATGGGATAACCTAAATTTTTAGGTGCTCCCCATCTTCCGTTCTCTTGCCTTCTACTTACAAAAATATCTAACCCTCCCATTCCGGTATGTCCATCCGAACTAAAGTATAATGTTTGATTGTCGGGATGTATAAATACTGATTCTTCTATACCTTTTGAGTTGATGGTATCGCTGAGGGGAACCGGATTGCTCCAGGTCATATCCGTTTGAAATGTACTCGAGTAAATGTCATACAACTTACTACGGTCACGCGTATACGAACCTCGAATGAAATAGAGGGTTTTGCCATCTGAGCTAAACGAAGGTTGACTCTCCCAGGCCGAGGAGTTAATGGGTGCTCCGAGGTTAATGGGTTTACTCCAATTTCCATCTGCAGTACGTTGGCACAAATAAATATCACAGCTGCCTAATCCATCAGTACGTTCACAAGCTGTAAAGAAAAGAACACGTCCATCTGCAGAGATAGAAGGTCCGCCTTCATTACCGCTGGAGTTAAGCGGAGCACCAGCATTTTTTGCAGACAACCAAGTGGAATCTTTGAGTTTGGCAATAAAAAAATCTTCCTGATGACCCTCTGGTGCGCGCACATCTTTCACATCTCGTGTAAAAATAATTTCTTGTTGATCAACGGTGAAAGAAGGAAAATATTCCGCATCCGCAGTATTCACACCTGTACCTAAATTGATCGGTTGATAAGGAACCGGATGCTTCATCGCATCAATAGCAAAGACGCAGTTCATAATTTTTTGATTGGCTTCTGCAATGAAATCGGCACCCAAATTTTTTGAGAAAGAAAGGTAATTCTCAAAATTTACTTTTGCCTTTTCATAGTTCGCAAACTTCATTTCCAAATCGCCCACTAACATATTTACTCCCGGTAAATATGATGGAGAAATCTGTACTACTTTGCGGTAATGTTCCAACGAACTTTTATAATCACGCCCCTCTAAATAAATCTGTCCTAAGACCATCCATGGCTCAATGAAATTGCTGTCTTTGCGAACAGCGGATTCCATCAACTTGATCGCCTTTACATCCTGCCTCGAGTCGTATTGTTTTTTTCCATCTTCAAAATCACGAACAGCTGATTTATTAGTAGATGAATACTTTCCACCTCCCGGTTGTGCTTTGCATTGAATAAAAGAGGAAATGAAAAAAAAGAAAAGCAAGGTTCGCTTAATAAGACGAAATGGTAAACTATTGGTTGAACTTTGCATCCTGGTCAAGGTTAGATGTGCTTACGGTACATTAATTATTTTATGTGTCTGCAAAGAAATTTTCCAACTTGGATTTGCTTTTACATAATCAATCATTCCCTCGATATGATGATCAAATTTACTGTATTCGGCTTGCAAATAAAGTTTACAATCAGAAGGAACACCCCGTAAAAATTGCTCAGCAAATTGATAGTCGCTCGTATGATTGATTATGACCTTTAATTCATTTGCCAATTTTAACATTTCAGGTAATACGGGTTTGAATTTCTTAGGGGAAACACAAACCCAATCTACCAGTCCATTTAATGGATATACTCCCGATGTTTCGATAGCTATTTCGAATCCCTTTTCTTTTAGTAAATATGTGAGTGGGGTCAAATCGTACATCGCAGGTTCGCCTCCGGTAATAACTACAAAACGTGATGGGTATTGCGTCGCCTCTGCGACAATAGATTCAATCGAGCAGTTAGGATGTTTTTCTGCCTCCCAACTGTCTTTTACATCGCACCAGTGACAACCTACATCACATCCGCCTAAACGAATGAAGTAAGCAGACCTACCACTGTGAAATCCTTCACCCTGGATGGTATAAAAAGCTTCCATCACCGGTAGTGATTCGCCCGATTTATTGCTTGACATGAGCAGGGTAAATTCGGTGTTGAGCCGAGAGTAATGTGTTTTGCAAGAGACCCATAATGGTCATGGGTCCAACTCCACCAGGAACGGGAGTAATATAGCTGCACTTTTCAGCTACGTTTTTAAAATCGACGTCTCCAGCCAAACGAAATCCGCTTTTTAATTCGGGTGCCTCTACTCTGGTCATGCCTACATCAATAATCACTGTTCCTTCCTTTACCATATCGGCTTTCACAAAATACGGAACTCCAATGGCAGCAATAATAATATCGGCTTGTAAACAAATTTCTTTGAGGTTAACAGTACGGCTATGCGTTAACGTTACCGTGCAATTTCCGGGATTCGTATTTCTGGATAGCAAAATGGAAATGGGTGTTCCTACAATATTACTTCTTCCAATCACTACGCAATGTTTTCCCTTCGTTGGAATATTGTATCGCTGCAGCAATTGCATAATTCCTTTGGGAGTCGCAGGCAAGTAGGTCGGTAATTCCTCGACCATACGACCAAGGTTTACGGGATGAAAACCATCCACATCTTTAGCCGGATCAATAGCTGCAGTGATATGATGAACATTGATGTGCTTTGGTAATGGAAGTTGAACGATAAATCCATCTACCCCATCATCTTCATTTAATTCTTTAATCACTTCGATGAGCTCATCTTCTGTAAAGGAAGCATCAAAACGACGAAGTGTACTTTCAAATCCAACTTCCTTGCAGGTACGTATTTTATTTCCCACATACGTTTCAGAAGCACCATCGTTCCCCACCAACACAGCAACCAAATGTGGAGCTCGAAATCCCTGAGCTGTGATAGCATCTACTTCTGCTTTGATCTCTTCCTTAATTCGCTGAGAAGTTTCTTTTCCGTCGATTAAAATCACAATCTTATCAATTTAATTTTTTAAGGTCTTCTTGCAGGCATATTGCGCATCATTTTTTGCGCATTTCCAGACGTAAACATTTTCATCATCTTGCGCATATCTTCAAATTGCTTGAGCAACTTGTTTACATCTTGCACGGTTCTTCCGCTTCCGCCGGCTACTCTCTTCTTCCTCGGACCACTCAAAATTTCCGGACGTTCACGCTCTTCATTTGTCATAGATTGAATGATGGCTTCAATATGCTTGAATGAATCGTTGTCGATATCTACATCCTTCATGGCTTTGCCCATGCCGGGAACCATCGCCATCAAATCCTTGATATTTCCCATCTTTTTAATC
>JBJXGU010000376.1:0-2644 GCA_046160245.1 Bacteroidia bacterium | reverse complement strand
CCTCGTCAATTGAATCTCCATTATAAAAATAATAAGAATTTGAAAGGAGGTTACAACCAGTTGCGTCGTCTACTGCATTCCCTAAATCAGAATCACACCACATTCCAAAATAAAGTGAATCATAAGTACCAAAAGAACGATTGAAAACATCATAATGATAAAATGTAGTATAACTTAAACCAGTTCCTATATTACTATTGTTACTACAATTAATGGAATAAGCATAAGCATGGATTTCTACCGGAAACGGAATGCTGTTTGTTTCGGTTTTCATTCCATAATCATTAAAAACCCACCAAGCCATTTGATCACCCTTTACTGCTGGGTAGTCACCATCATAAGGATTGTAAAAATTATCTCCATTTACATCCACATAAGGTGCTAATTTTTGTGGATAGTTTGGATTGGAAAATTTGACAGGCCAATTTAAAATGATATTGGGTATTATGTAATTTCCATTTTGTACATTTCCTAAACTATATTGAAATCTGAATTCATCAATATCAGATCTTCGAGCGATCCAAATACTATCAAACATTTGGTTAATTGTAGGAGTGCTTTGTCCATTTATATCAAGTGGTCCTGGCCAGAAATCATTTGAACTTTGTTGTCTGTAAGTTTGTGCAGCAGTAACTAATTGATTGGATTGGTCAAATCCACCGAGCCATATTGATGAGGCATATACAGAATTTAAACCCGTGGATTGTGGTACTTCATATAGCGGTGATTGACCTACAGGATCCCAATGCATGTCTCCTCGATTTAATAATCTAGTTTTAATCATATTTCCGTCTAAAATTGCATTGGCTTCAGTTGCAGTATAAGAAGGAGATATCGATACTGGAAATGTACTTGAGTCTTGACTTATGATTGGTGAAAAAGGCAAAATTGCGGGATAATAATTAGTCGAATTTTTTGAACCAATTTTATAAAGAGAATTTCCCGTGTACTTTCCATTATAAATTATTATTGAATCAGGATGCAATGGGAAAATCTTAATTGGATTAATATTATATAAAAAATTGAAAGCAGGAGAAAGATTAATCATACTTATTGAATGGTTTGGACTAATACAAGTAAGTAAAGATCTAAAGTCTATTTCTTCTAAACAATAAATATTATTCAAATGATCCAATGCTAAATCAACTGAAAGTTTCCCATTTGGCTTATACACTATTTGCAAATTACTGTATATGTTTGTTCCGCAAAAACTAGCTTTTGTCCTCCAGAAATAAGTCGAATCTATTAAATAATGTTTATTGTTATTTCTACGAATCATTCCGTAATTTTTTGAAAGTAATATGGTGTCGGCTGGTGTTACAACTATATCAATAATATTGGTGTTAATTAAGCTAGTTCCATTTAATGGAGAAGGGGAAATAACTCCGTTTTTTAAAATACTATATCCTAAATTGGTACCAATCCAAAGTCCTCCAGAAAGATCTTTAAAAAGACATTTAATGGAGTCGCTTTGTAATAAAGTATTTTGTGAGTTATAATTTATTGCAATTCCAGTGTTAGTATTGTAAACATAAAGACCCGAATTGGTGCCAACATAAATGGTTTGAAGATCCGTAGACAATGCTGTTATTTGCTTTTTAGGAAATCCGTTTGACGAATTAAAAAGATAATTTACAAATCCAGAACTTGTTTTGTGACTTACTCCTTCAGCATGGCCGATCCATATATCAGATAGAGTCGGGGTATGAAATTTATATATAGAGTCTGATGGTAATTGCCCTCCGGTAGATGAATTAGTAATTCGTTGCCATACACCTAGATTCCTTTCTAAGATTCCTGCTGATCTAAATCCAATATAAATAGAGCCGTTTGCTCCAGAACAAAAATCAGTTTTAAAAATAAATTGATTGCCTGGAATACCAAGAGTAGGAATATAAATAGTGTCTTGGAATACTTGTGCATTTAAATTAAATGAGTAAAAAGTAATTAAAATAAATCCAATTGTTTTTCTTAGAATAGCATTTTGTCTCATGATATTAAGTTTAGGATTGTGAAATTGAAATTTTTATGATTAGATAAATTAAAATTTAGATTGTATTTTAAGAATGGAATATCAATTTGGCACAATTCAGAAGAAATGAATTTCTGTTTCAGAGTAAAATTTCGAAAAAAAATGGTAGTCAAATTTTCCATAATTGAATGATTAAATCTAATTTCTAATAAAATTAATCTAAATAATGGGAAGTCTAGGTTGTTTTTAAGAATTCTACACAAATTTGACATGATTTGAAGTGTCTATTTTAGAAATCTGCATTTAAAAAACGTGCTGAATTCTATAATAAATGATGGTAGCCCTTTGAGCTACCTTTATCATTAATGTGATCCCGAGACTTCGCGAAGCCTCGCAACGAATCCCGTAGTATTCACTACGGGACAGGCTCTTGACCGTTATTCTTTTAAGATGGTTGAAACAAAAAAAAGGTAATTCGTAGAGTTACCTTTATCATTAATGTGATCCCGAGGCCTCGCGACGATCGCCTGACCAACATTGTAAATATCCCCTTCTCAATTGATGCAACAAAAAAAAGGTAGCACTTTGAGCTACCTTCATCATTAATGTGATCCCGAGGCGTCGCGAGGCTTCGCGACGATCCCAGAAGTAGTCACTACTGGGCAAGCTCTT
>JBJXGU010000375.1:0-3127 GCA_046160245.1 Bacteroidia bacterium | reverse complement strand
TTGTTTCGTGTGATCATGAGTGGACAAGGCAGCGGTGTTGATTTATTTGGAATGGTAGCTTTGTTTGGTAAAGACGAGGTTTTCGAGCGGATTAATCGATTTCAAAGTGCTTATTAGGTAATAGATTTCCAGCTCGATTTCTTGCCCCGTCCTCCCTTTTAGAATCTTAATTCTTTGAAGATGCATACATCTACATCCTCTATAATTATCTACTTTTTCATTTCACTATTCAGGGATGGAATCCATCGATTTATTGTAAATTTGTGTCATTATGAGTACAGAAAAAGGCCCCAATTTCTTAGAGGAGATTATAGCAGATGACGTTAAAAATGGTAAACACGGAGGAAGAGTGCTTACTCGTTTCCCTCCAGAACCCAATGGCTATTTGCACATTGGACATTCTAAATCGATTTGTTTGAACTTTGGTATCGCACAACAGTTTGGAGGAAAAACAAATTTGCGTTTTGATGATACGAATCCTGAAAAAGAAGAAACGGAATATGTAGATAGCATTAAAGCTGACATTCGTTGGCTGGGCTTTGAATGGGCAAATGAGTTTTATGCCTCTGATTATTTCCCAAAGCTGTACGATTTTGCTGTCAGACTTATTGAGATGAACTTGGCGTATGTAGACGACAGCAGCGCAGAGGAAATTGCAAATATGAAAGGAACACCCACTACACCGGGAAAGGAAAGTCCGTTTCGTTCGCGTACCACAGAAGAGAACTTAGATTTATTTGCACGTATGCGTAAAGGAGAATTTAAAGACGGAGAAAAAGTGTTACGCGCAAGAATTGATATGGCATCACCGAACATGCATTTCCGCGATCCTATTTTGTATCGCATCAAACATACCGATCATCATCGCACAGGAAGTGAATGGTGTATTTATCCGATGTACGATTTTGCACACGGACAAAGTGACGCCATCGAAGAAATCACACATTCTATTTGTACACTAGAGTTTGAAGTTCATCGCCCATTGTACGAATGGTTTATCAGTAAATTAGAATTGTTTCCAAGTCACCAATATGAGTTTGCTCGACTCAATTTGAATTACACGGTGATGAGCAAGCGAAAATTATTGCAATTGGTAAACGACAAGCATGTGAGTGGATGGGATGATCCCCGCATGCCGACCATTAGCGCATTGCGAAGAAGAGGCTATACACCAGAGAGCATTCGCAACTTTGCGGAGCGTGTAGGTGTAGCGCGAAGAGAAAATATTATTGATGTAGGATTATTAGAGTTTTGTGTTCGTGAAGACCTCAACAAAAAGGCAACACGCGTGATGGCTGTTTTAGATCCCCTAAAGATGATTATCGAGAATTATCCGGAAGGGAAATCGGAAATGCTCACTACCGATAATAATACTGAAGATGAAAATGCAGGCACTCGCGAAATTCCATTCAGCAGAGAATTGTTTATTGAGGCGGATGATTTCATGGAAACACCCGAGAAAAAATTTTTCCGGTTGGCTCCAGGAAAAATGGTGAGATTAAAAAGTGCGTTCATTGTGGAATGTACCGATTTTGAAAAAGATGAAAACGGAAAAGTTTCGTTAATCCGCGCCCGTTATGTTCCTGAGAGTAGAAGTGGACAAGATACCAGCGGACTTCAAGTGAAGGGTGTTATACATTGGGTGAGTGCAACACACGCTGTACCTGCGGAGATAAGATTGTATGAGCGATTATTTAATGTAGAAGATCCATCGAGTGAAGAAGGAGATTTTAAGGAGTACATCAACCCAGATAGTTTACACATATTGAAAAATGCAATGCTTGAACCTTCTCTTAAGGAATCAAAACCAGGAATGCTTTATCAATTTATGCGCAAAGGGTATTTCACTCCAGATACAGAAAACTCATCAGCGAAATTAGTCTTTAATAGAACTGTAACTTTGAAGGATAGTTTTGTGAAGGATAAAGTGAAATAGCACATTAATTTTAAGGCCTAATGAATTCGAAATCGAAGAATTAATCTTTATCGCTAGACAAAGACCAAGGAGTGTGATAATTTATGGCTCCTGCGAAAGATGCACCACTCTTTGCGGAAAGGGAATAATAATTTTATTTTCTCTAAATAGTTCAAAGATTTTTATTCGCGTATTGCTTAAAATATTTTCTACTCGGAAAACATTTTCAGTCCAGAAGAAGACGGTAAAATTAATTCGTGATTCGCCAAATTCTTCGAACCGGACAAATGGCTCCGGTGTTTTTAATATGTTATCCTGGGCAACTGCCGCCTCTTTCATTAATTGCATTACTAGCTTTATGTCGGAATTATAATCTACACCAACAGAAACATCGAACCGAGACGCTTTCTTATTATGTGTCCAGTTGATAAGTTGAAGGCGGGTTAAATCAGAGTTAGGTAAGATGATGTATTTTTCTGAACGTGTAAAAACAGTTGTCGTTCTTAAATTAATTTCTTGAACCCGACACACCAAACCATTTACTTCGATTACATCATCTACTTTCACGGAACCATCTACCAAAATAATTATTCCGGAAACGAAATCACTAAATAAATTCTGTAGACCCAGACCAATTCCAACCAAAAGTGCAGCAGAACCCGCAATGAGTACCGACAAACTAAATCCCATCAACTCTAGCCCAACAACAAACGCGATTACGAGTAAGAAATATTTGAGCAAGCTATAGATTGCAAATTTTTTTGCTAAATCATGTGACTTCGTGCTATAAATAAGTCGTTTAATAATTTGTAAAACAACAAATACAGATAGAAAATAAACTAAAATATATAAAATGGAAATTACTTTTATGGTATGATCTCCTAGCTGAAATAGCGTGGAATTTAATAGATCGATCATCGTTTTTTATGGAGTTGTTTACCTAACGATGAAAGTAGTAATAATTTTATTAGTTCTGCACCAATTATAGTTTAAAATTTGTTTTTATATTTTAGATAGAGGAAGAATTGAGATGAGGAGCTATTTGTATAAATAAAAAAGCGCGCCCTATCGTTAGAAGGTCGCGCTCCTGACTTGTCCAATTTAGGTCAGCAAATTAAGGTCTTTCAATATTCTTGTGATTTTATCATTTAAATTCACTCTTAATCTGACTTCTTTACGTGTAATCTTGTTTATGATTCGTGCATCCGTAAT
>JBJXGU010000374.1:0-13080 GCA_046160245.1 Bacteroidia bacterium | reverse complement strand
CTGAAATTTACCAAGGATACGAAGCAATAAAAAGGATAAAATGAAACGTTCTGTCAACATAAAAGACGTTTCAGTCATTAAAGATTTATTTGAAGGTTTAAGTGGTTTGAAGTCTAATATTCTAGATTGTGTAAATTTATTGAAGGAATATAATACAAACTGTTTTGATAAGATAGAAGAAAAAAAAATTCTAATACAAGAAGCTACAAGAATTTCAAGAGCTAACTTAATCAACTGTGAAAATGATTATGATTCTGCAATTGGTTCTTTATCGATTTGCCAATCATCAACTCGTAATTTTTATCAAGAAGATGATGGAGAAGACAGTTGCGTAGAATATATACCTGACTGTAGTTACGAAGAAGATGCTGTCGATAAGACATCTATTGCATTATCCAAAGCTACCGAAGAATATAATTATAGAGAATCAAATTCAAATGATTTTTCTATTCTATATTCTAGTCATGAAGAAAAACAAATTGATTTCAATCATTTTTTAAAACACAATTTAAATAATTTCATTGAAATTAAACTACAGGAGTCCATAACTAAAACAATGGAGTTTTATAACATGTATCAGAATATTCCAAACATTGCTTCAACACCTTTTAAACAAAATCTGAATACAAGTATAGTTACAAAAGACATTGATAAGAAATCAACTAATTTTATTGATGTTGGAAAACAAGGATCACCCTCAATTTCTCGTGAATTATTGGATTCAAAACATTCAAGCAAGCAGCAAGAAGGTTCGACTATTAGTGACCCACAACTAAATTTAAGTACAATAGAAAACTCTATTCAAAATAATTCAAACCTTAGTACTGGATCAAAAAATTTTAAAACAAGCAATGAATTAGGAAGAATAGGTGAAAACAAGCTTTTTGATGTACTTAAAAGTATAGTTGGGGAACTAAATATAACTCAACAGGATAAATCCATTTCAGACATCGAACCTGATTGTGACATAAATGGATTTGAACAAGATTTTTACGATACAGGTGACAAAATTTACCGAAATCCAGATTTCTTGGTTAAATGTGGTACGGTAAATATTTTATTAGATTCTAAGTATATAAATTCAAATACAACTTTGGAATTAGGCCAAATTGAGGCCTATTCGTCAGCTGTTGAAAATGGTCATATAAACCTAAAAAATAGCACTTTTATAGTCCATGGTGCAATCTATGTTTTTGGTGATGAAAACGTAGCATTGAAAAATTTTGAACTGTTAAATGAAAACTTTTTAGAAACTGCTTATACTTTGGGTGATTCACTTCATATCCTAGTTAAAGATGATGATAATTTGTTCCATAATTTTGAAATGACAACCTATGATGATCTAGAAAACTACTTCAAATCATATGGAATAAATAGTGATTCGAGTATTGATTCTAAAGACGATTTAGATTCTAAAGACACGAATGACAATTCTTCATTGGACAACAATCTTACAACAACATGACAAGATGAATGATCCAAGGTTAATACTTGATAATTTACATGAATCTATAAAACAATTTAACATCCTCAAAGAAAGAATTAAAGATGAATGGGATGATGTCAATAGGGATACTCTCTTTTCAAACCATATAGATTATATCGAAGCAGATTTGAATGATATTTGTGAGCGGATCAATGAATTAATAGAATATTATAAGGATTTAATTATTAAAATAGAGAACATTTCAAATAGATAGTATAAATATTAATCTACTATTAGTTTTGTTTGAATACCTCTTAGGGCGAGTAAGCGTTTAGCTAAAAGAGTTTTTTAAAAACTACAGTGGATTTATTCAAACCGATGGTTATATAGGTTATGTTGGATTTAAAAACCTTCCGAATATTACATTGGTGGAATGCATGTAGGTATTTTGAAAAAGTAATAAGCAAAAATAAAGAACTTGCCGATTTTTCAATACGTAAATCCAGAAATATGGCAAGGACACTAAAGCATTTTAAGTTCAACTATTAAACTACCTTCTAGAAAATATTGATTAATTTTCGCCTAATACCCTATTCATCCTACTTTCAAAGCTTCCTCCTTTTCCCTAACTTTGAGAACCTTTTAAAACCCTCGTATTAACCATGTTCGAACAAGCCTTCAAGAATATAGATGATATCCTACACAAAGACGCTGGGTGTGGGAGTGAATTAGATTATGTGGAACAAACCTCATGGGTATTGTTTTTAAAGTATTTGGATGATCTGGAGAAGGACAAGGCAACGGCGGCTGAACTTTCAGGTAATTCCTATGCACCCATTATTGATAAAAAATACCAATGGTCGGTTTGGGCGGCTCCGAAAGGGAAGGATGGCAAGCTCGACCATCACAAGGCCTTGACAGGCGATGATCTTTCCGATTTTGTAAATATTAAACTGTTCCCTTACCTCAAAAAATTTAAAAAGGATGCGGAAAGTGCAGATACCATTGAGTATAAAATTGGAGAAATCTTTAGCGAACTTAAGAATCGAATTCAGAGTGGATATAACTTGCGTGAGGTAATTAATCGAATTGATGAATTGCGCTTTCGTACACATGCCGAAAAGCATGAAATGAGCCATCTCTACGAGGACAAGATTAAGAATATGGGGAATGCTGGCCGAAATGGTGGTGAGTATTATACCCCTCGACCTCTCATTAAGACGATTATTAAAGTGGTTGCTCCTGAGATCGGACAAAAAATTTATGATGGAGCGGTAGGTTCCGCTGGATTCCTTTGTGAGGCATTTGAATATTTGAGCAATCCCACGACGAGTACAGGAAAGAAGCGAGAACTTACCACCAAGGAATATCAACTCTTACAGAAAAAAACTTTTTATGGAAAGGAGAAAAAATCCTTGGCCTATATCATTGGAATCATGAATATGATTTTGCATGGAGTAGAGGCGCCCAATATTATTCATACCAATACTCTCGCTGAGAACTTAGCTGATATACAAGAAAAGGATCGTTATGATGTAGTACTGGCTAATCCTCCTTTCGGTGGTAAAGAAAGAGCCGAGGTACAGCAAAACTTCCCCATTAAAACGGGCGAAACCGCATCCTTGTTTTTACAACATTTTATAAAGATTCTGAAAGCAGGAGGGAAGGCAGGTGTAGTTATCAAAAACACTTTTTTAAGCAATACAGACAATGCTTCTGTCGCACTCCGAAAACAATTATTAGAAAGTTGCAATTTGCATACGGTATTGGATTTACCCGGTGGAACATTTACAGGCGCAGGTGTAAAGACCGTTGTCTTGTTTTTTGAAAAAGGAACGAAAACTAAAAAGGTTTGGTTCTATCAATTAAACCTCGATCGCAATCTTGGCAAAACAAATGCGCTTAACGAAAAAGACTTAGAGGACTTTGTCCGCCGTAGTAAAGCGAAGGAGGACAGTGAAAACTCCTGGACGCTTTCGGTGGCTGACCTTGCTAAATCCACCAATGGAACTTATGACCTAAGTGCCAAAAACCCCAACAAAAAAGAAGAAGCTGCTTTACGCCAACCGCAGGAAATTTTGGAAGAAATGAAAGCCCTGGATGAAGAATCTGCTGATATTTTGAATTCAATTTTGGAGATGATATGAAGCAAGGTTGGGAAATGAAAAGGCTTGACCAAGTATGCACATTTATCAATGGGAAAGCATATAATAAGAATGAATTATTAGAAAGAGGTAAATATCCAGTTCTAAGAGTAGGAAATTTTTTCACAAATAACCATTGGTATTATTCAGACTTAGAATTACCTGAAGATAAATATTGCGATAATGGTGATTTGTTATATGCTTGGTCAGCGTCTTTTGGCCCAAGAATTTGGACTGGTGAAAAAGTAATTTACCATTACCACATTTGGAAAATTTTACCCGATAGTAAATTAATTACAAAAGAGTTTTTATTTCTTCTTTTGGATTGGGACACTGAAAAAATTAAAAAAGACCAAGGAACTGGCACCACAATGATGCACGTTGGTAAAGGCTCAATGGATGCAAGAATAGTTCCTATCCCGCCTCTACTTGAGCAACAACGAATAGTAGCAATTGTAGAAGAAGCCTTTGTCGCCATAGCGAAGGCAAAAGCCAATGCCGAACAAAACCTCAAAAACGCCAAAGAACTTTTTGCTTGTTATGTGCAAACAGTGTTTGAAAACAAAGGTAAAGATTGGGAAGAAAAAACATTGAGCGAAATTGCAGATGTAGAATACGGCTATACAGATAAATCAACAGAAGAAGGGAATTACCGATACGTTAGAATTACTGATATAGATAAAAACGGAGAACTCATTTTAAAGGATAAAAAATACATTAAGCATTCAAAGGAAGCAGAAGGATTTCTTATTCAAAACAATGATTTACTAATGGCAAGAACAGGAGCAACATTTGCAAAAGTTCTTTTATTCAAAGGCGATGAACCTTCTGTATTTGCTTCCTACTTGATTAGGATAAAGTTCAAAGAGAAAATTGAAAATGCTCTTTATTGGCACTTCACAAAGACCAATAATTATTGGGAGCAAGCAAACAGTTTACAATCAGGTGCAGCACAGCCGCATTTTAATGGAGCGGCAGTAAAGCAAGTTGTTTTTGCTTATCCAAAATCAGTCAAAGAACAAAAAGTTTTAATTGAAAAATTTGATACACTCTCTATAGAAACTAAAAAACTTGAAAATATCTATTTGAAAAAACTTGAAGATTTAGAGGAATTTAAAAAATCCGTTTTGCAAAAAGCATTTTGCGGAGAATTAATAACATCGACAGTTTTAGTATGAAAAATTATTATAGAGTAATGTTAGGAGCAAAAAGCATTTATGCTGATGAATGTTTTAAAGAAAACTATATCGGTGTTGGCTTTATGGGTTCTATCGATTTCACCCATCATCTGCCTGAAAATTGGCGTGATTTCAATCAGAAGTTTATTCCCGAATACCTTAAAGAGCACCCTGACAAGAAAAAAGTAACAGCAGGTTTGGCTTGTGCTACCGTTTGGATTATTGCAAAAGGAATACTGAAAGGCGATATGGTGCTATGTCCAAATGGAAGAGGAAGTTATATGGTTGGCGAAGTGTTGGATGATTATTCCTATCATATAAATACAAAATTGCCACACCGCAGAACAGTAAAGTGGTATCCTGCTTTGATTGAACGAAGTGCCATGTCTGATGCTTTAAAAAACTCAACAGGTGCTATTGCTACTTATTGCACCATTACTCGTTATGCAGTAGAAATTGAAACCCTCATTGCAGGTAACAGACCGCCAACTTTAATTTCAACAGACGCAGAGGTTGAGGATGCTTCTAACTTTGCACTGGAAAAGCACCTCGAAGATTTTTTAGTAGAGAACTGGAAGCAATCTGAGCTTGGTCGGCATTACGATATTTATGAAGAAGAAGGGGAATTAGTGGGTCAGCAATATCCGAGTGATACCGGGCCAATAGATATACTTGCCATCAGTAAAGACAAAAAAACGATATTGGTAGTAGAGTTGAAAAAAGGAAGAGCCAGCGATAATGTAGTAGGGCAAATTCAACGATACATGGGTTATGTAAAAGAAGAGCTTGCTGAAGAAAATCAATCCGTAAAAGGGGCAATCATTGCATTGAATGATGACCTTCGCATTAAACGAGCCTTATCGGTAACTAATAATATTGATTTCTACCGATATGAAATTAGCTTTAAATTGAAAAAGCAATGAACGAAGCAGAAACACGAGCGGAACTCATCGATCCCAAGTTAGCAGCTTGTGGGTGGGGTGTTGTAGAAGGTTCCAAAATTTTACGTGAATATCATATTACTGCTGGGAAAATTCAAACAGGCGGTATAAAAGGAAAGAAACTTACCGCCGATTATGTTTTGGTATACAAAGGAATTAAACTTGCCGTTGTAGAAGCGAAAAGTAATGAGTTGGAAGTAGGGGAAGGCGTTGCACAAGCAAAACAATACGCAACGAAATTAAGCTTAGCTTATACTTATGCCACTAACGGAAAAGAAATTTATAGAATCTGCCTTCAAACAGGCGAAGAAGGATTAACAGATCAATATTTCACACCTGAAGAATTATGGAATAAAACCTATCCCAAGGCAACCGAAGTATCCCAGAAATTGATCAATGAATGGCGTGATAAATTTTCAGAAGTGCCCTTTGAAGATAAAAGTGGTAGTTGGCAATTGCGCTATTACCAAGAATTAGCGGTTAGAAACACATTAGAAGCCTTAGCCAACGGACAAAAACGTATTCTTCTAACCTTAGCCACAGGAACAGGTAAAACAGCCATAGCCTTCCAAATAGCCTGGAAATTATTTCAAACACGTTGGAATTTGTCTTCGGCAGGCTCAGACTACGTTGCAAGAAGACCTCGGATATTATTTTTAGCAGATCGGAACATATTAGCGGATCAAGCTTACAATGCTTTTTCTTCGTTTCCCGAAGATGCTTTGTTGCGAATTAAACCCAGTGAGATAAAGAAAAATGGAAAAGTGCCTACAAACGGCAGTATCTTCTTTACCATTTTTCAAACCTTTATGACCAATGCAAAAACGGTAAATGATATAGATGAATCGAAACAATATTCCTCCGCTGCAGAATCAGGGATAGAATATGGAAATGAGAAATACAATTTTGGACAATACCCAAAAGATTATTTTGACTTTATCATTATCGATGAGTGTCACCGCGGTGGAGCCAATGATGAAGGAAACTGGAGAGGCATTTTAGAATATTTTTCGCCAGCAGTTCAGTTAGGTTTAACGGCTACTCCCAAAAGGAAAGACAATATTGATACCTACAAATATTTCGGTGAACCCGTTTACATTTATTCACTGAAAGAAGGAATCAACGATGGATTCTTAACGCCATTCAAAGTAAAACGTATTAAAACCACGTTAGATGATTATCGCTATACTTCTGACGACACCATTGTTGAAGGGGAAATTGAAAAGGATAAACTCTATGAAGAAAAAGACTTTAACCGCAGCATTGAAATTGTAGCTAGAGAAGCAAAACGAGTAAACATTTACTTGGAAAATGCCAACCAAAATGAAAAGGCAATCGTTTTTTGTGCTACACAGAGTCATGCTGCCTTGATTAGAGATTTAATAAATCAAAATGCTAAAAGCAAAGATCCATTTTATTGTGTTCGTGTAACGGCAAATGATGGGGAAGAGGGGGAAAGACAGTTACGAGAATTTCAAGACAACGAAAAAACCATTCCCACCATATTAACGACTTCGCAAAAATTGTCAACAGGAGTTGATGCACGCAACATACGAAACATTGTATTACTGCGTCCTGTCAACTCCATGATCGAGTTTAAGCAAATAGTAGGTCGAGGTACACGTTTGTTCGATGGAAAAGAGTTTTTTACTATTTATGATTACGTGGATGCCTTTCATCACTTTGCCGACCCAGAGTGGGATGGCGAACCTTTAGAGCCAGAAGGTGAAGGCGAACCTCATCCTCCAAAGCCGCCCTGCAAAGTATGTGGACAAAGTCCATGCATTTGTGAAAAACCACAAAAAGAACCTTGTGAAATTTGTGGAGAATTAAATTGCACTTGCAACAAGAAAAAAAAGATAAAAATAAAATTACGCGACGGAAAAGAGCGTGAAATACAATCCATGATTTCCACTTCCTTTTGGAGCGCGGATGGAACTCCCATTTCAGCAGAAGAATTCTTGAATAACTTGTTTGGTGAATTACCCAATCTATTTAAAAATGAGCAAGAACTAAGAACACTCTGGAGCAATCCAATGACTCGTCGAACCCTTTTAGAAAAATTAGAAGATGCAGGATTTCCAAAAAGCGATTTGCTAGTCGTTCAACAATTAGTAAACATGGAAAAGAGCGATTTGTTTGATGTGTTAGAATATGTCTTCAATGGCAACTACAAATCAATGACTCGAGAAGAGCGAGTTGCCACCTCGCAAGCCACCATCTTTGCATTGCTCAACAACAAACAAAAAGAATTCATTCAATTTGTCTTGAGTAAATACATTGAAAGTGGAGTAGAAGAACTGGACCAAGAAAAACTACCCGTACTCTTAACAAACAAATACCAATCGCTAGAAGATGCAAAAGATATTTTAGGTGATGCAGCAAACATCAGCAAATTGTTTATTGAATTTCAACAATATTTGTATGCGGAGAAGGTGGCGTAATTTAATTCAGAATTCAGAATTAAGAATTCAGAATTAGGAATCTGCTTGCTTCTGAAGAGTTTAGAATTAATTATATAAATATTAGTTTAGAAATTTGTTAGTTTTAGTCTAGGTTATGAATAAGGAAGATATTTTTAATCAATTTTGGAAAAGTCGAAAATTAATTGGAGATTTGAATTGGGTTTATAAGTTGGATTATAAGTTGAGGTCGATAAAAAACAATTAAAATAAAGTAATTAATCTTTATATTATGAAGAAGTTAATAATTTTTTTGACATTTATACTTTCTTCTCATTTTTGTATAAGTCAAGTTTATACTCCATATTTTCAAAATAATAAATCTCTTGATTTTGAAACTTTTCTATCTAAATGTAGATATGCACATATTACTTTAAATACCGATGAATTAAATACATTAATTAATCAACCAACAAGTGGTACGGCTTATGTAATTTCTGGATTAAATGGATATTTAAAACAAATAGGATTTGAAGAAGTAACCATAGGATCCAAATATCAAATTTTTTCCAACTATACTTCAAGTTGTGAAGTAGCTCTGGTAACACCTACTTGGGAATTTAAAAACAATTCCTTTCTTAACTTAAAATTGAATTTTATTTCATGTCGTGAAGATTCATTTTCTTTTGTTGCGACTAATAGTATTTGGGCAAGTAGTACAACCATAAGTTCAACTGATTTTCATAATGCATTTTTGAAAATGTATGGTAATAGAAAAATTCCTTTTCAATCCGAAAATGTAAACGTCCCAATATCAATTTCTAGATGGACAGAGGAAGGACTAAAAAAGCAATTTAAAGATGATGGTGTAGATCAACTAGAAGGGATTTTTGAAAGTACAACTGGAGAAACTTCTGGCTCAAGATATAAACTTGGGTTAGTAAAAACCAAAGATGGCTACTACCTAATTTATCTAAGTGGGGCAAACAATAGTCTAGGTTGGAAAGAAGGAGAACTGAAAGCTAGACTATTTCCAACAGCTACACCCACTTTATTTAAAGCAGATTGGTTTATGGAGAATAAATCAATAAACAAAGAGGTGTACATAGCTTTTGAAGCTGGTACAATGAGAGTGCTTTTGCACGATAGAGAAAGTACATTATTCATCAAACTATTTCCAACTTATAACGATATAATATCTTCTAAAAAAAGCGGATCAAGTTCAGGAACTGGTTTTGCTATATCTACAGATGGAATAATTGCAACAAATCATCATGTAATCGAGGGAGCCACTTCAATCAGAGTAAGAGGGATTAACGGGAATTTTTCAAGATCATATAATGCCACTATTTTAATAGATGATAAAAAAAACGATCTAGCGCTCATCAAAATTGAAGATTTAAATTTTAATTCACTTGGATCAGTTCCATTCTTAATAAATAAGAAAAATATGGATGTAGGAAGTTCGATTTTCGTACTTGGTTATCCATTAATAACTACAATGGGAAATGAAGTAAAATTAACAAATGGAATTATTAGTTCAAGTTCTGGATATCAAGGAGATATTACTAGTTACCAAATGTCTGCACCAGTTCAACCCGGAAATAGTGGTGGGCCTGTATTTGATAATAAAGGAAATTTAGTAGGAATAATAAATGCAAAATATTTTGGCGCTGAAAATGCATCATATGCAATTAAGTCTATTTATTTATTAAATTTATTTGAATCATTAAGTACTTTTCCTAAACTTCAAATGTCGAGTATTCTTATTAATAAAACTTTACCTGAACAAGTTAAATTACTTAAAAACTTTATTTACATTATTGAAGTAGAAAATTAACAAATTTAAATTAAACCAAGTTTTATTTGATACAATTAGAAGCCAATTTATTTCATGGAAAAAATAATATTAAAAATCAGCAGTATTTTAATAGTTATATTATTGAGTTTTGGAATAGCAAATAGTCAAGTTGCAACTACATCAAATTCAAAAGTAATTGGCATTAATGCAAAAGAATGGAGTAAGGATATTGCTTTATATCAAGCTAAATATTTTTTAGCATCAGAAGTATTTGGAATTACTACCGAAGTAATCAAAATGGAAATTATCCCTTTAGCTGCTGCTAACTCTGGAGAATTAACTACTTTATTATATAAATGCGATCAAAAAAAGAAAGAAGGAATGGTTCTTGGCTTTTATTCAGCTCAAACCAATTCTTTTGGTTTACGTTCAACAGAATTCAGATTCAAAAATTTTGAAAAAGAAAGAGCCATTGAATTCCTCTTTAAACTTGATCAAATTATTGAAGAAAACAAGAAATATTTAGCTGATGATTATGATATTAACAATGTTTTCTTTCGTTACGATGATATTGATATTTTAATCACTAAAGATGCTGGAGTAATAAAAATTCGCCTCTTCTGGGAAGGATATGATTCAACATGGGAAGAAACTGCTTTTAATAGATCAAAAAGAAGATTTGAACGAAAAACAAAGTAACTGTCACTCTCCTCATATATTTTTAATTCATTTTATTTATGAACCTCACTTTATCCACCCTTCCTCAACACCTAGCATCACTTACTTCCACCGATTGGAACAAACTCTTCAGTTTGCTACCAGAGATAGAGCAAACCACCAATTTTGGAGAAATGGAAGATATTAAGTATTTAACTCCTGATGTGGTGTTTGCGGCTGATTTTAATAATGCGGAAATTGTTCTTGACTTTATAGATGTTGCCTATGAATTAGGATTATGTTTTTCCTTCGATTGGCAAGAATGGGAGGAAGGAATACCAATTTGGAACAATCGTGCAAATGAAAATTTTAACAAGCTGGATCCAATTACATTATGTAAACTAATTACTACAATAATTCGAAAAGATAAGTATTCAGAAGGAACATTAGTTAATCTTTTCAATGACGGCACCGTTCAGAGGATCATTATCGCCCTGAAAAACCATTATAGTAAAGCACTCATCACCGATAAGGAAACTAATAAGCTCTATTTGGCTGATCAACTACAAATAGATCATCCAGAGTTCTTCCAAAGGCTTATAGCTATATTGAATGCTGCAAACATAAACTATGAATTACTAGTAGACGCAAAAGATATTTGGTGTCGGGATTACATGCCCATCCAGGTCAAGTATAACAAATTCGTTAAATTCACTTATCACGAAGATTACAGCCACCTTATTCCCGAGGATATCAAAGCAAGAACCATTTTTTCCTCTATTGTCCTAGACGGTGGAAATGTGATTAAAGGTGGACAGGGAATCATTATCACCGATAAAATTTTAAATGACAATACAAACCTATCCAAAGAGGAGCTAATTAAAGAGCTACAAGCCCTATTTGAAACCCAAAACATCTACATCATCCCACACATGCCCCACGACGTATTTGGCCATGCTGATGGAATGATACGGGGTATAAAGAATCGAGGAGTATTTGTGAATGACTATTCAGATACGAAGCATAGTCCATCTTTCATCAACTCCTTCGACAAAGCCATGGAAAAACATGGCCTTGTCCCCATAAAAATCCCATACAGGGAAGTCGATAGAAAAAACCATGAAAAAGTACCCGTGGCCATTGGTTGCTACCTCAACTTCCTACAAATGGAAAACCTTTTCATTGTTCCAACCTTCGCAGAACTAGGCGCCACAAACGAAGAAGTATTAAAAATCTACTCACTATATTTCCAAACAACCCCGCTCGATTGTACTGCAATAGCCAATGAAGGTGGGGTTTTGAATTGTATTAGTTGGACGGTTAAGGATTGAGGTATATGAAATATAAAGAAAAACTAATTTAAACTTCTTTACTCTCTAAATTATTTGCTTCAATATGCAATACTTGAATACATATTTATTTATAAAAAATAATTTTTATTGAAAAAAACCAACTATAATTATAATTTTTCCCATCAATTGTTTCAATACATATTTCAATGTTATATGTGAATAAGTTAATTAAATATCAAACTAATGAAATATAAAGAACTAGAAAAACATTTCGAGAATTTATTAAGAGCAGAACTAAAAGATATACCTTCGAAAGAATTGACTCTTTTTGATATTGCAGGATTTCCGCATTATGAAACTGTTTTGAGTAATTTTTATTCATACTACTTCGATCCAAATGGAAAGCACAATTTTAGTGAACTTTTCCTAAATGCTTTATCAGAAATTATTAAAAGCAAGACAAAAGGAGATTCGGTGATTACCAATATTAAAAATTGCTATACAGAAACAGAAGTAAATACGATTAATGGTAAATTTATTGATATCGTAATTTACGAACCATCCGAAATATACAATGAACCGGAGAACGCAATAATTATAGAAAATAAAATAAATGCTTCTGTTTACAACGATTTAATGGAGTATTACAATTCTACTAAAGTAAAAAATAATAAGATAGGCATTGTCTTATCCTTGCTCCCAGAATTTAATTTACCAGAAAAATATATTAATATAACTCATAGTGAATTAATTAATCAAGTTGAACAATCAACTGGCTCATATTTTTTAAATGCAGATATAAAACAAATCATTATTCTCAAGGAATTCATTCTAAATATTAAATCAATGACACATACTCAAGACTTAAAAGATCAATATGAATTTTTCTTTAAACATCAAGAAAAAATCAAAGAAATTAATAACCTTTATTCAACTATCAAAACAGACATATTCAAGCAAGTTGATGATGTATGTGACAGCCTGAAGCTTGGGCTGACACTACAAGCAAAATATCATTCACAACTGCGATACTTTTATTCAAATTCAGCACCTATATGTTTTACAGTCTATCTAGATGATTTATTTAATGGAAACGGAGATTTATTTATTTATGTAGAGTTAAAAGAAGATGGAGTTCAATCTATAGACTTGATCAATAAAATAGAATTCACAGAGGATGAAGAAAAACTCTTGTTTGAAAACTCCAAGATTCGAAAAACTTATATTCATTATGCAATG
>JBJXGU010000373.1:0-3428 GCA_046160245.1 Bacteroidia bacterium | reverse complement strand
TTGTGATTTTATCTCCCAAAGGTTTGATACAATCGGCAGAACTAATTACTAAGATTAAAGCATTCAATTCGAGAGATTTTTCCAACCTTCCGCTTACTGTTAATAATGGAAATATTGATTTAAACATTCAGTACATTGCTGTTATGTCATTCCCCAATAAAGATGAAGGGATGTCGTATTACGAAAGTATTGTTGGCGAAGATAATTTGGTGAACCAATTCGATCCGCAACAAGTTCAATATTATATGATCTCTCAACAAAATTTAACAGAGCTCACGCGCACGAAAGACATCAAAAATTACAGTCAATTTTTTCAAGAAAAGTACTTGCAGTAGAAATTTTGAATTGAACATTGTCTGTTATGTTGAAAGCTCTCTTCGATAAACCATTCCCATATTACGAGAGTTCTTCGCGTCGAATTAAATCAGCGCTATTTACAGGCTTTATTATCTTCGCTTTTCTCTTTGTATTTCGCCCTTTTGGTTTATACCTATTCGATAATTTATTTGCATTACAAATTACTTCGGGCTTCGGATTGGTTACGTTCATTATGGTTTTAGTAAATGTATTTATGGTGACTAAGCTCTTCCCTAAATACTTTCAAGAAAGCGAATGGACAGTAGGACGAGAAATTTTATTTATCATGTGGATTATTTTCACCATTGGACTTGCCAATGCTTTCTTCTCTGGTTTTGTTTTTACCGATACATTATCTTTTGAGTATGTGGCAACATTTCAATTATTCACAATATTAGTATCGATCCTACCCGTTTCAATCCATGTGGTGGCAATTCATTCCTTACTCACCCATCGAAATGCAAAGAGTGCTGATGAGATAAGCAAACACATGCATCATAAAAAACGGTTAGATTCAGCACCCGATGCGATGATTACGATAAAGTCGGACAATAAAAAAGAGGAGTTGCACATTCCCGCTAAGAGTTTATTGTACATCACTTCTGCCGACAATTATATTTCCGTAACCTATTTAGAGCAAGGAAAAGAAGCACATAAATTACTTCGCAGCACTTTAAAAAATGCTAAAGAAGACTTAAGAACCTATACTGCCTTTTACCGATGCCACCGCGCATGGATCGTTAATTTAGATCGTGTGATTTCCGTTTCGGGTAATTCACAAGGCTATCGTTTAGTATTAGACAGCTCGGATACCGTTATTCCTGTTTCACGAAATTTGAATGAGGATATTGATAGTCGGTTGTCGAAATGACGTTTAGAAATTAATTTTTATTAAATTTTACTCTATCGATTCTTTTCAATTAAAAATTTTCGACTAACTTCTCCTTCATTAGTCCTCAATCGAGCTACATATTGACCTGACTGGACATTTTCCAAATTAATAACAAGACTTTCTTTAGCATTAATTTCTCCTGCATAAACACATTGATTCAATACATTCAAAATTTCCAATGTAACATTAGACTTCTGAACACCTTTAATATGAATATTAATTATTCCTGTGCTCGGGATTGGATAAATTGAAAATTCAAATGCATTATTAATCTCAGCATTACCAGTAATAGTATTTAAGAGTCCCATACTGTCAGTTTTAATAATATAAGTACCGGTACCAAAATTGCCGGTTATACCTGAAATTATATAACCTCCGTCTTTTGTCTGTCGAACGAAATACCCCTGACTTGTCCATGGAACTCCGCCATAAATTCTTGTCCATAAAGTATCACCTGTTGGATTCGTTTTTATCAAATACACTTTTCTTGCTCCTAATGAAATATCTACAACACTTCCTACTATAATATACCCACCATCCGAAGTCTGTTGTATAGTATACGGGCCTTGATCTGAATAAAAATTATAGGTTTTTGTCCAAAGGGTATCGCCTATAGAATCTGTTTTAATAAGATATATGTCGTTATATTGACCATTATAAACATAAGCAGCAATAGCAAAGCCACTATCGATAGTTTGTATTACTGCTTGCCCAGCATCTGTTTGTGATTTATCGTAATGTCTTGTCCATAATGTATCACCATAAGTATTGGTTCTGATTAAATAAACATCAGCAAAAGAAGATGTATTGCTTATTGAGCCTGTCATGATAAAACCTCCATCAAAAGTTTTGTTAATTGCATTGGATTCGTTACCAAAGACGGCAGTGTTATAAACTTTACTATTTAATAATAAACCATTACTTAAAACAGCTATAAAAAAAGTGGAAGGCCAACCCCCATTGGAATAATATCCAGTAAGCCCAAAAACATTATTATTATAAACTGAGGCCATGCTATTTGGTAAAACTGCACTAGTTGAGCCAACACCCGCAGAATACGATTTTGTCCAAAGGGTATCGCCAATATTATTTAGTCGATAAAGACAGGTTTTGGCATTAGTAACATCTTGAACATTTAGCATATAACCACTATCGGATGTTTGCTCTAAATACATAACGCCCTCTGCACCAGCTCCAAAATATGTTTTAGCCCATTCAATAGTTCCGCTTGAATCTAATTTAACAACTATTGCATCGTTCCCATTATATGAACTTGTTCCACCAAAAATATATCCACCATCAAAAGTTTCCTGAATACACAATGCTGAAACGCATCCCAACGTATCTATTACCTTTTCAAAAGTATGTTGAGCCTTTGCTGGTGAGCAAAAGAAAAGAAAAAGCAAAAAAAATAGTTTACGCATGTGATAAATATAATTCATTATTGTCTTTTAAAACTAGAATTATCAAAAAATATTTAAATTCTTTTACCCAACTCCCTCCCCATTCATCCCAACCCTTGATTTTCATCCCAAATTTTGTTATTTATCCCTATTAATTTGACTTTGCGCATTCATCCTCTTTCTTTGCCAAACAAAATCGAAAAAACATGAACGAGCAACTCTTTACTGGAATTCTGTGGATACATATAATCGCGGGCTCATTGGCTTTATTAGCAGGTCCCATCGCAATGTTAAACCAAGATGGAGGTAAGCTACATCGCAAAGCGGGCATCATTTATTTCTATTCCATGATGGTCATTTTTGTGAGTTCCATCATTCTTTCCATTGTTCGAGAAAATTGGTTTTTATTTATGGTCGGAATTTTTAGTTGTTATTTGGTTTTGACGGGATATCGGGCATTAAAATTAAAAATGTTGCACCGCGGACAAAAAGCAGAGAAAATAGATTGGTTCATTTTAATTATTTCATTGCTTGCTGGAATTGGATTAATTACGATGGGTGTTTGGATGTATTTTAGCAACAGCAATTCATTTGGATTAGTACCTTTTGTTTTTGGATGGGTGATGTTGTCGGGAGTGAAACAAGATTATAAGCGATTCACTGTTCCTCCCACCGAAAAAAATCATTGGCTTTTAAAACATATTGGAGCAATGATGGGCGGATACATTGCAACACTCACGGCTTTCCTTGTACAAAACGTAAATACAGATCCAAGT
>JBJXGU010000372.1:0-8034 GCA_046160245.1 Bacteroidia bacterium | reverse complement strand
ATAACGAGTGATAACTTGCTCGAGAATATTATGGTTTTCCCTAATCCCTCTTCTAACTTATTCAACATCGAATGGGCAGGTGCTGGTGAAGAAAAAGCATTGCAAATTATTTGTTTTGATTTACAAGGTAGAAGCGTAAATATAGAATCTACCTCAAACTCAAGTAGCCAAATTCAATTGATAGATGCTGCTCCTGGTATTTATTTTTTACAGATTTCTGTAAAGGATAAATCAGTAACCAAAAAGATTGTTAAACTTTAAACACTCGAAAAACAAATCGAGATTTTGATTTGACAATAAGAATATTGGATTAATGTCGAACCGCTACTTTCGCAGTAGACACACCTTGCGATGTTTTCATTTCGATGAAGTACATTCCTTCTTCTAAACTCTTTGCGTCAAAGAAGAATTTGTTTTCACCTGCATTCTTGTTTCCCTGAAAGATAGTTTGAATCATTCTTCCACTTGCATCCAATAATCGAATTTGAATGAATCCGCTTTGTTCTATTTGCACCGGAATACAAGTAATAGCATTGCACGGATTAGGAAAAATCGACTGAATTTCGTTGGTAAACGTTTCTGCAAATCCTGTGGTTCCTGTCACTTCAAATTGCCAAGATCCTGCAGGAGCAGGCATAGGGCGCACTTGCGATTTTCCACTTACAGAATTAGCTGCGATATAATAGTAAACGGTAGTTCCTACTAATTGTGCAGGAATGAATCCCGACCAATTATTTCCAATGCCAGTAGTCATCATCATACTGCTATTCCATCCCATTAAGGTATCAGTTCTCCAGTATAGTGTAGCATTGCTTATTCCACTGCGATGTTGAATGCGCGCAGTCACATTATAACTATTCAGGGTATCCGTTGTGTTTTCTAACGATTGATGGCTGATGAGTAACGGATCATTGGTTCCTATTTCTTTGGTGATGCAATGCAAGGCACCTAATGCACCAATCATGGAAGAACAATTGATGGGAACAACATTGTATCCAGGTAAACTCTCTCTATAAATACGGATGGCAGTAGAATCTTCAGAGATCCCATAGACCGGTAAAATAATAGTTTTATTAATAAATGAACTGTTGGTATAAGTGAAATAATCTCCTCCATTATGAGGATATAAACTATTGTCATCCGGCATCAACACACGTACCACTTTAAATGGTGTTCCATAAATCGAGTTATAATTAGCAAGAACAAATTGTAGGTTCGCTTCAATCTGCGGACCATCTGCAATACCCGTTGGATATTGGCCAACTAACAAAGTTTGTTCATCCAATAATTTCATGTGCATATCAATATGATGAATTTGATCAAAGGGAAGCGTGTTCATGATGATGTATCGGTTAATACCCATAAAATGATACATGATAGAATCTACTTCTGCTGGCGTGTGATTAAGCCCAAATCCACCGCCCGTTCCATTTTCATTATACACGAGTGCAGAAGAAAAACCGGTTCCAAATCCATCCGTCATAAAATTCCCGCCTGTGTGAACTAAATTCCAAGGCGCAGTCGTTGTTTGATAGAGTGGTGTACCTAAAAAATTGGAAACTGCAACAGGTACCGCATCGTCACTTGGTCGTGGACGATTGTAAATCCAATCAATGGTAATTAATGAATCAACATCGTTCGTGTAAGCACTCCAAGGGCCATAATCGCGCGACCATACTGAATTTACGGGTGCAGCAAGGAAGGTTACATTCACTGTATCTACTCCGCCAGCTGCTAAATAACTTGTTAAACTAGTTGGATTATCCGGAGTAGCATATACTACAATAACTCTCGTTTCTTGTTTAGCTGCACCTACAATTTGTCGAAGTATCGTGGGATATGATTTCCATCCTACAACCAAAGCTTGAAGCTCTTCCCATTCAGCTATTGTTCGAACCGGACTTGCGGGAGGAGTTACCGCTGCAGGAGATGGCGCGATTCCACGACTATTCATATAGGAAGGAATTAATGTTTTCTCGAATGTGGACATTCGATGACCTTCTTGGGCTGAAGCTTGAATGGAATTAAATAGAAATAAAAATGCGAGGAGTTGAGCGTTCTTCATAAGTTGATTTTGATCAGCTAAAGATAATACCATTTGCAATAGTATTCAGTTTTAATGGCCATATTGTATTATGCCGATCTACATGGACTTACGTTTGAACGATGGAGAAATCTTACTATGTAAAGTCGGTGTAAAATAAAAAATCCTGTCATTTACGATGACAGGATTTTAAATATTGACGGACCTAAATTATATGTTTTTCTGATTTAAGTAGTGCTTTCTTAGTAATGACATCTCTTCATACAGATTCACCTTTGCTCTTGTTTCTGCAAAATCGAGTGGTTTTCGCAAAATATCAACAGTTCCTGGCTCAAATTCTTCCAAGGATAATGTTTCACGTTTGGAAATTGCGGTTACAAAGATGATGGGAATATGTGCTGTTGCCGGTTTTTTTCTCAAATCACGTGCAACATCGACACCATTCACTTCGCCTAAGTGGACGTCTAACAATATGAGATCAATATTTTCCATATCGGTCATGATTAAAGCTTCTCCGCCACTGGTTGCAGTTAAAAATTTGCGGTGGTCTTCACTAAGAATGCTTTCTAAGGCCAATAGATTTTCGGGCCTGTCGTCAACGAGTAATATGATGGAATCTTTTTGCATAGGTAATCCAATTAAAGTTGATGTTATACTCTGAGAGTAAAGATTTGTTTTGTTATTCATTAATGTTTTTTGTTTTGTATATTTTTAGATGTACTCTAATTATTATTTGTACATCCATACTTTCATTAGGGAAAGTAATTGATCGGCATTAATTGGTTTTGTGAGATAATCGGATGCACCAGCTTCAATACATTTTTCACGATCGCCATTCATTGCTTTTGCTGTGACTGCAATTACAGGGAGGTGTTCCCACTCTGGATTCTTTCTAATTTTCTGAGTAGCTTCATACCCATTCATGTTCGGCATCATAATATCCATTAAAACTAAATCGATTTGTGGATTTTCACTTAGCCGTTCAATGGCTTGTATTCCATCGTAAGCGCAGATCACGATAATTTGTTCTTGCTCTAAAATATTTGTCAGTGAATAAATATTTCTCATGTCATCATCAACAATAAGAACCGTTTTTCCAGTTAACATGTTTTCCATTCGAGTATTGACATCTTTGGAAAATTTATTTCCATTTTCAACTTCGTTCAAGAAACTTCCAGCTGCATCGAGTACGCGTTCTCTTGCTTTGATCGGATCAGCACTAATGAGGTTGTCAATTTCGAGCATGAGGTCATCACTGTTGTTTTCGAAGATGAGCGCTGGAATATTCTTGAGTTTTTGGAAATTTGTAGAGCTACATAACCAATCTTCATTATTTTGTTTAGTCGTCAAGATCAAACCAGAGAAATGTTCGTGTTTCGCCAGCTCTTCGCATTCCTCTAATGTAATGGCATATTTCACTTCAATATTTTTCTGATTTAGTTTTTGAATAATTTTATTTACTTCTTCGTTTTCTATTCCGTAAACCAGTAATTTTTTATGTTCTTGATGAATTGGATCGATAACACGGAACAACTCTTCCATTTCCTGTTTACCTGCTGGTTTATGTAAATAGCTGGTTGCACCCATGGCCAGACCCAATTGACTTTTATCTACCGAAGAGATGATATGAACAGGAATGCTTTTTAGTTCTGCATTTTCTTTTAATCTTTTTAAAACTGTCCATCCATCGATAACGGGTAATCTTAAGTCAAGAATAATTGCATAAGGCTTGTATTTACTGGCATAACTTAATCCTTGATCACCCTGCAAAGCAATTACTGCCTTGTAATTAAAGCGATGACATTGATTCATGAGCATACGCGCAAATACATAATCATCTTCTACAATAAGAATCACTTTGTCTTTTTCTTCTATGTTATTTCGATCATCGCGAATTTCATTGGTATCATAAGAGGTATCATCCTCTGCTACAGAAATAATAATTTTTTCTTCTTGAGTAGATGATTGAGTAGCCTTTGCAATCGAGTTGGTAAGTTCTTCGCTGGGCGATTGAGAGGAAAGAGGCAAGTGAATAGTAAATGTACTTCCTTTTCCTTCTGCACTTTCCAGTGTGATTTCACCACCCATCATGTTCACTAATTCTCTACTGATAGCGAGTCCTAATCCGGTTCCACCAAATTTTCTACTCGTGGATCCATCCGCTTGTTGAAACGCTTCAAATACTTGCTTTTGCTTATCTTCTGGAATACCGATACCAGTATCTTTGACTGATAAACTCACTACCCCTTCAGATTGAAGAAGCGATTTTTCCTTGAATATTGCATCCGGTGGAGCCAATGCAATGGTAAATGATACTGTTCCTTCTTCGGGTGTAAACTTGAATGCGTTGGAGAGTAAGTTTTTGATTACTTGTTCTAGACGTATTTTGTCGGTATTAACGCAAATGGCATCTTCAGACTGATTAATTTCAAAATTTATTTTTTTATCCACTGCATATTCTCTGAAAAGCATACGGATATCATCAGCAACAAATTTGAGATCGAAGACTTCATTTTCGAATTCAATTTTTCCGGCTTCAATTTTTGATAAGTCGAGAATTTCATTAATCAAGTTTAATAAGTCACTTCCCGACTTATGGATAATAGTTGCATGCTCCGTTTGCTTGTCGGAGAGGTTTTTGGTTTTGTTGTCAGCTAATAGTTTGGCTAAAATTAAAATACTATTGAGTGGAGTACGCAACTCATGACTCATATTTGCCAGGAACGCTGATTTGTATTTATTGCTTTGCTCTAACTGCTCTGCTTTGAATACTAAGCTCACTCGGGCATCTTCAATTTCAACATTTTGTTGTTGAAGTAATTGCGCTTTGTCTTGAAGTTCTATATTTACTTGTTGAAGTTCTTCTTGTTGTGATTTCATCTCTTCTTCGGATTGGCGAAGTAGTTGAGATTGTTTGGTGAGCTCGTTATTAATTTTACGTAATTCTTGTTCTTGATATACCAGTTCATCCGCTTGTTTCCTCGACTCTTCGAGTAATTGTGTTGTAATCAAATTAGCACGTAAGCTAAACAAACTTGCAGCAATGGGTTCAGCCATTTTTTCAAGCATTTCTCTTTTGGCCGAATCAAAAGGTTTTACCGAAGCCACTTCAATCGCTCCCACCACTTTTCCACTGGTAATAAGCGGAATGATAATGATACTACACGATTTGGATTCTCCCATACCCGTATCAATGGTGAAGTAAGGATCGCTTACTTCATTCATTTCAATCGTTTTGTTTGATGCAATGGCTTGTCCAATTAATCCTTCTTTTAATTCGTATCGTCGACTGTTTAAAATTTTGTTGTTGAGGGCATAGTATGCTCCCAATTGAATATGTAAGTCGTTTAGGTCATCATTATGCAATAGAAAAATGGCGGCTTGTTGTACTTCTAGGCTATCTACAATTTTATCAATGATACGATCTAGTAAAACATTAAAGTCTTCCTGATTGGCTCTCATAATTTCATTGAGATCTGAAAGTCCTTCAACCAACCATGTCCTTCTAGCTTCTACTTCATATGCTGCTTTCAGCTGATTTCTCATTTGCAAAAGCGCATGACCTTGAACATCGTTTGACGATAGTGGTTTGTAAGGATGATCGAAGTTGCTTTTCCCAATTTCTTCTGCAAAGGTGGAGGTTTGACGAAATCCTTCCACCATAAAACGCAAGGCTTGCATCATTTCTCCAACAGCATTTTTTGGAAACTTCATTTTTAATTCTGGAAGTTCACCTTGCCCCATGCGCATAATTATTCCACGAACAGTAAGTACAGGAACTATAAATGAACGCATGAGAATAAAGGCTAAAAACAGAATAGAGATGATAATCAAAATTGCAAAACCCAGCACCATCACCATCAGTGAATTGAAGCTATACAACATTTCATCTTGTTGTTTAGCGGCCATCTCTGATCTTTTATCCATAATAAGTCTCAAATCTTTAGTAATTTTTTCTGAACGAGGTATTACTTCTCGTTCTAAAATTTCACCTGCAGAAAACATTTTTAAGGGATCTTGATAATCATCAAAATCACTTAATAATCGCATGATTTGGGTGTGGTATGTAGTTAACTCATGGTACTCATTGAAAATCGAATTCATTTTTGCAATGTGGGTAGTATCATTCCAATGCCTCATTAAGCCTTTCATCCTCCCATTTAGTTCTATATAAACAGAATTATTGATACTTCGTAGGCTATCTTTATCTGCAGTGTTGGTTGGTAAATAGACCCAATTCGTAGTTAGCATTTTTGAGGTCGTAACCAAAAGGTTGAACTTAGTCAATGCTTCCATAGATGGATTTGTATTGTTGACTAAATCACTCGTGACATAATGACTTTCTTTAATAGTCATTGTACTAATGAAAGCGTTAATACTTGCTATTGTTATAACAAGAAAAAACACGACATAGATCTTTCTGTCTATTTTTCTAAAAGCACTTTTTTGATCCGAGTTCATAGTATTATTGTACGTTAAAGGCTAACTTTATGAGACTATTACTTATTTTAAGATTTTGTTTTTTGGTAGTATTTTGATTGATTTCAAAACGCATTTGTTCGTTTTTCTCTACCAAATTTATGCTTGAATAGGTGTTGGGTATTGTTTTCTCATCCGTAATAATTAATAATCCTTCATTTGGAAGATTAGTAATTTCACTTTCTATTTTTTTCCATTTCGATTTTGGGATGAATAAAATTTGAGAACTTATAGCCTCATTTATTTTCGAAATGTTTTTTACTTCAAAATTCTTATCTAAAAATTTTCTACCTTTCACTATTTCATTTAGCTTGTCGGCTATTTCTGTGTCGTTTAATACACAAATTTGAAAAGTTGGTTTGCTTAGATTGGAACTAGGCCATTCTATTTGTTTTGTAAAGTTGTATATGAACAATGCTTTAATAGTGCTTTCATTATTGGGTTCAAGTGCATTCGACATCGGAATGGCCGAACAACATACCAGAAAAATGCTAGCATAGATGCTAGTCATTTTTAGTTTGAAGATATATTGTAACAACTGATTCATTAAAATGTGTCCTAGAAATTCTGGAATGTAATTTTTAATTGATATTCTCTTTGCATTCCTGGCAATGGAGCATGATTACTGCTATAAGGTTGAATGAATAACTCTTCTTCATTTAATATGTTTCTTATACCAAATCTGAAAGTTAGCCCTTTGATGTTTTTCACCCTATACTCTACATGTGCATTTAGTAATAGGAAATTCGGGTATTTGGTATATACGGGCAGTTCATCTGAAGAATGAACTTCGCCAATACCATAACGTGGAGATAACCAGGTTAAGTTACTGCCTAATTGTAGGGAAGAAGTAATTAAATAGTGCGCTGAGAAATTGGCTTTGAATTTTGCAAGTCCCAAGTGAGTGTTTTCCTTTCCAGGTACAGAATAAATCTGTACATCGTCTCCATCCTTAGAGCTATAGTAAGAACCATTTACATCAACTCCGCCCCACTTTTTCTTGATTTGAAGTACCATTTCAATTCCATCAGTTCCTGTGGTACTTAGGTTAGTATAAGCATCTGAATCGGTGATGGGTTCAACAAAATATACAATAGGGTTCTTTGTTTGCATGTGAAATGCATTTAAAGTAAAATATGCATCCGAGGTGATCTTAAATCCTCCTTCGATTTCTATTACATTCGTAAATTCAGGTTTGATATTGAATCCAAGGTCAATGTTTTCGGTGCTCGGTGCTCTAAAGGCTTTTGAGTAGAGGGCTTTGATATGCGATGTTTTAAATTCTCTTGTAATTCCAATTCTAGGCACAAGCGCATTTTCATATCGCTTGTTATAATTAAAGCGTAAACCTCCAATTATATTAAACCATTTAGTAGAGAAAAGCGCTTGCGAAAAAATGGAAATGTTTTCATTGACGAATTTGTTGGTGCCTGTGGTTTGGAAAATTCCGTTTTCTATTTCGTTGGTTGATGTTTCTCTTTTTAGAGTAATGCCGGAACTTAAATTAATAT
>JBJXGU010000371.1:0-3085 GCA_046160245.1 Bacteroidia bacterium | reverse complement strand
GGTAGTAGTATATAGAGGTTGTGTGCCAGAAATTTCAGAGTCCGGGTTCGTTGGGTACTCGGGCATCGGGCATCGGGCATGATTTTTGGTCGGGTGGTCGGGTGTTTCCCATTTCACATGGTACTACAGGTAGATACTTTTTGAGGGGTCAATTAATTCACCAGGTGTTGCCGCACACTGGTGTTGCCGCTCAGATGAGGTGTTATCGATGCGAGCGACCCTCCTAAGGCGAACGTCACGCCACGGAAGAAATGCTACTGGAGTTGTTGCTGGGTTTGCAGATTTTAATGCTGAGTGTCATCTCGATTGCGAACTTCTTTCTCTCCATGGATAAAATGATGTGATGGTCTGATGCTGTGCTTGTAGGACTTCTTGAAACAAGGAAATACCATCGATAAACTGTCAGACGTGATTGCAAGCCACCACCTAGTTATTGGACGGGTTGTTGTAAGTTGTAAGCACATCTCCATTTCTCTCTCTGTAGCCGGTAGTATTTCTTGTTGTTCGTACAGTCCCTGAACCAGTGCATCATCCATCGACGGCAAGAAAGCATGTGAAGAAACCCGAAGTAAAATCCCTAAGATACATGTATTACGTGTGGACAAGCAAAGGTACCACGTATCGCATTTCATCCGTCGGGACGTGAATTTGGGAGAGAACGTCTTGCGGTATTATGTACAGCTTTGGAATCCAACACAAGTGATGACCCGAACGAGCCATGCCGCAAGTGCGGATTCGAATGCCGCTCAAGTTTGGCACGCTGCAAAAAATTAGTTCATCGTCTACCAACGGAGCAGTGGTGGGTGTTTTAGTCGGTGCGTTGACAGGGGCTTGAGACGGAGCCTTCGTTGGACTTTTGGCTGGAACACGAACCGGAATTGTGGGCGTTCTCGTTGGTGTCTTTGTCGGAATTGGTGACTTGTAACGTAAAAGTAAAATCCGAAGTATCCAGCCCAAAGCCCATAAATGGATTTCTCGGTAGTCATGTTTAAGTAAATTGGTTCAGGGATTGAGTGCCGCCAATTCACCCGTTCTAAATTAACTTCTTTATCTAAAGAATTCATAATTTCCAGAATTGGCTCAATGTTTCTTGTTAAATTGTCGTTGTTCAATAATAGAATCTTCAATCGATTCAAATTTAACTCGTTCAATCATTTCCGTTATAATTGGATATATCCATTCACCAGTTTCTGTGTTCCTAATGAACTCACGTGAGCATTTTCTATGAAAAGTTTCCGACATGCGTAATAACCGAGAAGAAAGAACCCATGTATCACTGGCATTAGGTAGTGTGGTAGTCGGGTTTGAATTATATTGATTGCAACCTCAGTCTTGATGTTTCGTCAACATTCCCGTGATTATAATCGATATAAATGTCCCCAAGCTTGAACTGCTTTCTTCAAATTAGACCTTATAAATAGAAATTCTTATTTATTTATTGTTATTATTCATAAGCGCCGCTGTATCGTCATCGGTATCTGTAACGCCTCCACAAAAATATTTTAATTCATGTACTTATTCCATTGTACTGCATTCTGTGCCAATCCGACATTGCTGTTGCAATTCGTTTCGTAAAGCCTACGATGTCTGATTCCAACATAAATTTGAAATATACCACATTTTGAACATCATGGAAACGGTTCCATACCTTCTTCGATAATATGAATTACATCCTTCACATGTCGATCTTGAAAATCTTCGCGTTGTTGATACGAATGTTGTAAAAATACGCACAGTCAGTTGTGGTAAATGTTTGGAGAAAGAATGTGGAGAAACTTTATCACTAAAAAGTCGACCTATTAGGAAAAAGACGGATTCTGATAATGTAGATAATAAACATGGTACAGTTTTTAACGTGGAACAGTTTTTTATACATGGAACAGCTTTTTATAAATGGAACAGCTCGTATAAATGGAGCAGTTGTAGCCTATATGTTTGACAAAGTCCATATTGTGAGTCCTATCACAAAAGTAAAAGAAAGGCCAGGTATCAGGTAGACGTTGAAGCCTTCGTGGCATTAAAGTCGTAGAATTGCAATCTTAAATAATTTATTTATTTTGTTCTCGTTGGCCGAAAGATCATCGATGCATTACCTTTTTAAATTGCCGCAAGCTCAGCATTAGTAAAAAAAAACAAATTTCAGGAGCACTACCAGTGTGAGGCATCACTTGTTGAATTATTAAATCTAGTCCCCTATGCTAATTTAATATCTAATCATGACTCCCAAAACGCAGCATTCGTTTGTAATATTTCTATTCGAAGTGCAACTTCGTTTAAATTATTAAGTACCGAGTACACCATGAGATCAAACAGATGAGTCAATATAAACTATTATCAATAAATAGTGTTTATACTTTGATTCGTATGTATATTATTTCTATTCGGAGTGCATTTTCATTTAAAGTATTAAGTACTGAGTAGACCATGAGATGAGTCTATAAGAACTATTAGCAATAAAGAGTTTTTATACTTTGATTCGTTTGTATATTATTTCTATTCGGAGTGCAACTTCAATTAAAGTATTAAATGAAATAGATAATTCTATGTGAACAATTATCAATAAAGAGTTTTTTAATTTGATTCCTTTATTATATAGCTCATTAGAACAGAAATGTTTATATAAACAGTTTTCATTAATGAGGTTTTATAGTTTGATTCCTTTAATCCATTAAAATGTGAGTCATTCCTCCTCAGCCATCAATGAATATGTATCTTATACAAAAATAAATAATTAAAGTATTAAATAAGATCGTAATTAACACTAATTTCCTAACAGCCACAAAGGCTTTAACGTCGCCCACCTGATAATTGGCGTATATTCCAAGCTAGTTGTACGACCAAACATGCAATACTCAATCAACCAAGTCAAACGCACACAATTTTTTTCCACACAAACACAATACAATATACGGGGTCCCAGTCTCCACAAACAAATGTCAAAAATGAATTTTGTTAGGATAAAAGAAATTTTCTAGTGGCAATTTGATTAATAGTCGTTCATTTATATGTTTAAATGCTACTACAATAAATAAGAGAAAATACAAAATTCGCATGAACATGGAGTTATTCCTGGTTGAAATGCAAA
>JBJXGU010000370.1:0-15626 GCA_046160245.1 Bacteroidia bacterium | reverse complement strand
TCCAACTCCCTGCATGCTTACCTGCGTATTACTCCTCCTGTCGATTCCTGTCGACCCCATATTTTCAAAGAACACTGCAAAGATAAGGCTTCAATTCAGAATTATGAATGAAGAATTCAGAATTTAGGGAGAATGAGAGTTTTTGAAGTAAATGACTTTCTAAAATTCCCATTTACTTCGTGAGGCTTCGCGATCACCCACTCACCCACCAATCCACCAATTCACCAATTCACGAATTTGCCTCCCGATTGCTATCGGGATTGCAACTTGTAAGATTTCTATCGATTTCGTCCCGAAAATGCCTCTCTTTTGGATTCAACTTTGATTAGCTATGTCTGATAATTCTAAAATTGAAATCAGAAACGCTATTCCAGTTCATTGTAGCAACTACACTGTGTTGTTGCTTGCATTTACATACACTCGCTCAAGTGAGTATTGTAAGCGCAAGTGCTCAATCGACCACTAGCTTTACTTACAATGCAACGGCCGGTAGTAATCGATTGCTTCTTGTCATCGTTTCTGCTGAGTACAACGGGTATAATTCGGTAAGCTCTATTTCATGGGGGAATAAGTCGCTTACTGCAATTGGTGGAGTGACTCTCGGACTATTTAATTACAACCATACGTCATCTTTTTATTTGAAGGATAGCGATATCTCTTCAGTCACTGGAAATACAATGGTTATTAGTAATTCAACGGGTGCAAATATTCGTTCCGTTTCGATCAAAACAATAATGCTTCGAAATGTATTGCAGTCGGTTCCAATCGCAGAGCAGGCGACTAATTCCAACTTTTTATTAACATCAATTTCGTTGAATTCTATAATTAGTTCAGATAATGGGGATATGGTGATAGCAGCAGTTACTTCCGATAGAAATAATTTAAGTATTTCTTCGAATGGAACTGGATTTAATGAGCTCTTTGATTTGCAATCAACGCACTTAAGTTCGGCGGTTTCCTATAGATCTATTTCTGCCAATTGGACCAATTCTTCGCCAAGTTTTACTGGAAATATTTTTTCATTTCGAATGACAATGCTTGCCTTTGAAGTGAACTCTACACTTAATCCACTTCCCGTTTCATTCATGGATTTTACAGCGAATGATCTTGAGCAAGATTTAGTACTTGCATGGAATGTGGCTCAAGAAGAGAATAACGATTTTTTTACATTAGAGGAGTCAAACGATCTCTTGAACTGGAATGTAGTTGGGACCGTTCAAAGTTTAGGAAATACAACGAGTGTAAGGTCTTATGATTTTGATACCTCCATCCCAAGTCAATCGATGTATTATCGTTTAAGTCAAACCGATTTGGATGGTTCTCATTCTGTTTTATCAACACTCTATTATAAACGGAAAGTAATACATCCTTGGTTTAACAATGGCGACCCAATCAATAAATATAATTGTAAAGCGATCAATTTTCATGGACAAATAATTGCAACTTGTGATCAATGCATTCCCAAGGAATTTATGTCGGATGCCTTTGTCTGGAATCCCCTTTTTATTCTTGAGATAGAAAGAGAAAGGGAGAATGTTTTTAGAGGTGTAGTGGCCGTTGATGGTCGATAGTAGTTTTATACGGTTGAGTATTTCATTTCTCCGTTTCATCCCTCATTATTTTCGTAATGAATGATTCTTCGTTTTGACTTTATTATTTTTTCTATCTTCATCGTTCCTATTAAAATCGTTTTATGGAACTGAAAATTACTTCCCTCTCAAAGACTTATTCCAATGGTGTTAAGGCTTTGCATGATGTTAACCTCACTATCTCTACTGGAATGTATGGTTTGCTCGGACCGAATGGCGCCGGAAAATCTACACTGATGCGTACTATCGCTACCTTGCAAGAAGCGGATAGCGGTACCGTTATGTTGGGTGACTTAGATGTACTCAAAGAAAAATTAGAAGTGCGTAAACTTCTTGGATATTTGCCGCAGGAATTTGGCGTTTATCCGAAGGTCTCTGCCTATGATATGTTGGAACATATTGCCATTTTGAAGGGACTCAGTACGAATCGTAAAATAATAGTTGAAGATTTATTAAAGCGTGTTAACCTTTGGGATGTTCGTAAAAAAGCGCTCGGTGGATTTTCTGGAGGGATGAAGCAACGTTTTGGTATTGCTCAGGCTTTACTGGGTGATCCAAAATTGATTATTGTAGATGAGCCTACCGCTGGATTGGATCCCGGTGAGCGTAATCGTTTTTATAATTTGTTAAGTGAGATTGGCGAACAAGTGATTGTGATTTTGTCGACACATATTGTAGATGATGTGAAAGAACTTTGTAGTCAGATGGCGATTATTGATAAAGGTAGAGTGCTTTTTGAAGGAAGTCCGATGGATGCACTTACTTCCATCAATGGAAAAATTTGGCGCCGCGAAGTGAGTAAGCAAGATATTCCAGAATTTACCGATAAGTATCCCGTAATTTCTACTCGTATGGTTGCCGGTAAACCGCTCGCTCATGTTTACAGCGATCAATCTCCAGATGCTGGTTTCGACTCTATTCAAGGAGATTTGGAAGATGTGTTTTTCACGCATATCAAAGGTTTTCGTAATCAATAATTATAAATTGTGTTTGTTCATAATGTCCGATTTCGTCGTTACTCTTGTCTTGAAAACAGTCATTTATTGTAATATACTCCTTGGTTTTCAAGACTACGAAAGCCTCGAACTTTATGATCCAAACACTAACTTAATAGACAGACTCTAAATTGTAATTTATGTTTAAACATATTCTGAAATTCGAATTGCGGTATTGGTTTCGACAACCCATGTTGTATATTTTCATTTTAATTAATGCTGCTTTAATCTTTGGTGCTAGTTCTAGTGATTCAATTACGGTTGGATCACAAACTGGAAATGTGAATAAAAATGCTCCGTTTATTGTAGAACAGTTTTATTCCATTATGTCTTTGCTTTCTTTGTTAATGATTACTGCGTTTTTGAATTCCGCTGCAGCACGTGATTTTACAGAGAAAACAAGCCAAATTCTATTTACAACTCCTATTAAGAAAAGAGACTTTATTTTGGGGCGATTTTTTGGAGCCGTAATTATCTGTATGATTCCTTTCTTGGGTGTTTCTATCGGGAATTTGATTGGAGTTCAAATGCCTTGGCTGGATGAAAGCTTGAGAGGTCCAACATACTGGTCCGGACACATTCATGGATTTTTGGTTTTTGTTGTTCCGAATATGTTCTTTGCTGGTGCTATTATTTTTAGCATTGCTGCACTTACTCGTAGTACTATTCTCTCATTTGTGGGTTCGATTGGATTGTTGGTCGGTTATATTATTTCACAAAATTTAATTCGAGATATTGACTCGGAAGTGATCGGTGCTATGCTAGATCCTTTTGGGATGAGAACTTTTTCGGTAGCTACTAAATATTGGACGGTAGATGATAAGAATACCATGTCGATGGGATATGAAGGCTTGCTTTTGATGAATCGATTAATTTGGATGAGTGTGGGTGTGCTGGTTTTAATTTTTACGTACTATCGATTTAGTTTTACCGAGAAGTCGAGGGGTTCAAAGAAAAAAGTGAACGCTGATGAGAAGAGCGAAAATTCTACTATTCGTTCATGGGTACCTATCCAATCGGTAAAGCCGGTCTTTAATTCGAGTCTTACTGTCAGGCAAATTGTGAGTCAGGTAAAGTTAGAAACGATTTCCATTTTGAAGAATACTGCCTTTATTGTGATTATGATTTTTGGTGCTATCAATTTATTTTCTTCCATGCAATTTGCAACGGATCAGGGATATGGATTAACGTCCTTTCCTGTTTCTTATCAAGTGATCGAAGTTATTCAAGGTTCATTTTATTTATTTATCATAGCGGTAATTACTTTTTATTCTGGAGTAATAGTTTGGAAAGAAAGAGATAATAAGGTAAGTGATATTTATGATGCTCTCCCCTACTCTGACTGGATGCCTCTTATCTCTAAAACCATTGCTTTGTGGTTAGTCATTGAAACATTATTGGTGATTGGTTGTCTCATCGGTATTGTTACACAACTTGCATATGGTTTTGATGATATTCGTTTAGGTGTTTATTTTATTCAGATTATTCTAATCAGTGGTTTAAGTTTTTTAAGTTTGATAGCATTGTCTGTGTTTATTCATATTCTTGTCAATAATAAATACCTTGGCTATTTTGTATTCATCGCTTTTGTAATTACGAATACATTTGTTTGGCCGGCCTTAGATGTGGAGTCAAACCTTATACAGTTTGGAAGTAGTCCTTCTGTTATTTATTCTGATATGAATCAATTCGGTCCATTCTTAACGGGAGTATTGGCTTTTGAAAGTTATTGGTTAATTTTTTGTTTGATCTTATTGATGATCGGATTGTTGTTTTGGGTCAGAGGCCGCGATACCAGCTTTTCTATTCGTAATTCCATTGCAAAGTTTCGTTTTCCAATGGTGAAGTTGCCATTGATAATTACAATCGCTGCATGGGTATTACTCGGCTCTTTTTTATTCTATAATACGAAGGTGAAGAATGAATATACTACAACTAAGGAGAGTGAAAAAAGTCAGGCAGATTATGAAAAGACTTACAAGAAATATGAAACAAGACCGCAACCTCGGGTGGTAGCCATCGAATATTCAATTGATTTGTATCCTTATGAACGACGCCTTGAAGTCAAAGCCGATCAGTGGATAAAGAATAAAAGTGAAGAGCCTATTGATTCGGTGTATTTCACGACTCCCAATGATTTTGACTTTGTGCTGAATTTACCAAACTCAAAATTAGTGTTGAATGATTCACTCTTGCAATTTCAAATTTATAAGTTAAACAGCCCCTTGCAACCCGGCGATAGTTTGTTGTTGTCTATGACTTCTTCTTATGATGCATCGGGAATTGAAAATGAAGTGAGTAATACTACCATCGTACAGAATGGTTCGTTTTTTAATAATAGCGCTTTCCTTCCTGTAATTGGCTACCAGCCCAATTATGAACTCGAGGATAAGAACGATCGTAAGAAGAAGGATTTAAAACCTAGAAACCGTATGCCTTTGCTGTCGAGAGATGCAAAAGATAGAATGAACACATATATCAGCAATAATTCTGATTGGGTAAGTGTGAAAACGAGATTTAGTACAAGTGATGATCAAATTGCTATTGCGCCAGGATCTTTGAAAAAGCAATGGAAGAAAAATGGACGTAGTTATTTTGAATATGAATTGGATCATTACGCATTGAATTTTTATTCGTTTTTATCGGCGCGATACGAGAAGAAAACTAGGCTTCATAAAGGCATCAGTTTAGAAGTGTATTATGAGAAAGCTCACCCTTATAATGTCGATAAAATGTTAATGTCGATGGAAAAAGCCATCGATTATTATACTGAAAACTTCGGCCCCTATTCAAACAAACAAGCACGTATTATTGAGTTCCCTCGTTATGCCAGTTTTGCTCAAGCATTCCCGGGAACCATGCCTTATTCTGAATCGATTGGATTTATTGCTAACCTTGAGGATTCAGATGATATCGATATGGTGACTTATGTTGTAGCGCATGAGATGGGACATCAATGGTGGGCGCATCAGGTAATAGGTCCGGAGATGCAAGGCTCTACATTGCTCTCTGAATCCATGGCGCAATACTCAGCGTTAATGGTGATGGAAAAGATGTATGGAAAGGATCAAATGCACAAGTTTCTTCGATATGAAATGGATCGCTACTTACGTTCACGCGGTACCGAAAATGAAAAGGAATGCGCTCTTGAGGAAGTAGAGAATCAAGGTTATGTGCATTATAACAAAGCCAGTGTAATCATGTATTATTTTAAAGAAATGATTGGGGAGAAGAATGTAAATGCGGCTTTAAAGAACTTAGTCGACAGTTTCGCTTACCGTCAACCGCCCTACCCGGGTTCGTATGAATTAGTAGATCGTTTTGAAGCCGTTACTCCGGATAGTTTGAAATATTTGATCATAGATTTATTTAAGAAAATGACAGTGTTCAATAATCGTGTGATGGAAGCCTCCTCTAAAAAAGTGAAGGATGGATATGAAACCACCTTTATAGTGCGAACCGATAAAATGTATGCCGACTCATTAGGTAAAGAATCCAAAGTAGGCATTCATGATTGGATCGAGATTGGGGTTTTTGCAAAACCTGCCGAAGGAAAGAAAATAGGAAAAGCATTGCATCTTAAGAAAATATTGTTCGATAAAATGGAAAGGTCATTTACTATTCATACAAAAGAAGTACCGTATCAGGTGGGCGTGGATCCCTACTATTATTTAATCGATCGTGTACCGTCGGATAATTTGAAGAAGATTACTGCAAACTAAAAACATTTTTCATATTTTAATTGTAGGTTCATAAAATTTATACTTAACCGCAGCGATAGCAGCGCAAATTGCAGCGATCGCAAAGGTGAGATTATATAGATTTGAAATGGATCACCAATTCCAAGTTGAAATTCACAAAGCAAAGTTCTTGACCTTAATTTATCAGAACGCAGCAATTCGCCAATTCACCAACTTGCCAATTTGCCAATTCCTTCCGCGGCTATCCACCCCGATGTCCAGGCGTGTTGAAAATTAAATCCACCTGTAACCGCATCAACATTGATGACTTCACCTGCAAAAAATAAACCTGGATACTTTTTAGATTCATAGGTTTTGAAATTAATTTCGTCTAAAGAAACACCTCCGCAAGTGACAAACTCATCTTTAAAGGTACTCTTGCCATTTACTTTGTATTGTCCGTGTAACAATTCGTCGACGAGTCGTTGTAAATCTTTGTTGGATAAATCAGCCCAATTTATTTGCTGTGTGATGTCTGATTTTCCTAGCAGATAATTCCACAATCTTTTGCTTATCTCATCAAAAGGAGAAAAAGAATTCACTTGCTTTCTACTTTCCTTGCTCCGTAGGTTTTTCAAAAAGTCCATCAAACTTTGATCATTTTGCTCTGGTAGAAAGGAAACCGATAAAGTGAAATTATAATTCAAAGCTTTTAAATCAAGCGCTCCCCAAGCTGATAATTTTAATATCGCCGGACCACTCATTCCCCAATGAGTAATCAATAATGGACCTTCTGTTTTAAGTTTCGTTCCCTGAATTTTTAGAGAAGTATGTTCAACACTAGTGCCCGACAATTCATGCAAATTCATGTCCTTTACATTAAATGTGAAAAGTGAAGGTGCGGGTTCGTCTATCTTAATTCCCAAAGTTTTTAATTGATTCCAAATTAATTCACTGCTTCCCGTAGCAATAAGGAGTGCATCGGCCACAAATTGTGATTGATCACTAAAGGTGATTTTCCATTGATGGTCTTCATGAACAAATGAACTTACACCTTGTTGTGTATGGATTCGTACTCCTACTCTTTGGGCTTCTTCTAAAAAGCAATTGATGATGGTTTGTGAAGAATCAGTTTCAGGAAACATTCGTCCATCCTCTTCAGTTTTTAATATAACGCCTCTTTCCTTAAACCAAGTGATGGTGTCGGCTGGTGAAAATCGCTTGAAAGGTCCTGAAAGTTGTTTGCTTCCTCGAGGATAAAATTGAACTAAAGTTCTAGTTTCAAAACAGGCATGTGTGACATTACAACGACCACCGCCCGATACTTTTACTTTACTTAATAATTGCGTGCTCTTCTCAAAAATATGAACTTCACAGTGCGGGTCGATTTCGGCAAGGTGTAGGGCTGCGAAAAATCCCGCAGCCCCTCCTCCTATGATCGCAGCCTTTTTGGCTTTTTTATGTTCACGCATGCATCGAATTCCAAGAAGGAACCGTTGTCAATTTTTAATTATTTTCTAAAAACATCATTGGATTCAACAATCGAAATACTTCCAGCTTTCATTGGAAATGATTTTACGATTTCATCTTCTGCTAAAATTTCCTTAGTTAATACTCCTTTTAAAGCATCGCTATAACTCATTGGAGAAACCATGCCTTCACGAAGTGAACGTGCTAAGGGAACAGCCTCACTTTTATCAGTAATAATACTCACGAACATATTATCACTTTGCCAGTACTTTTTGATTGCGGTATTCACTTTTTCTAAGGTACAAACTGCCAATAATTGATCGGCAGAACTTAGCCAATTATCACGCTTGTAAAATTTGCTGTCCATCAAATAGCCTAATTGTTGTTCTGCAGTTTGAGCATATAGCTTCATATAGGATCGTAGGAAGTCGCGAGTTAAATCAAAATCTTCTTTAGTCATTCCATCTTTCACCAATAAATTCAATTCGCGAACAGCCATACGTAATGCAAAATGTGCATGTCCAATTTCGATGGTTGCTAATTCTGGATATTGTCCTTTCAATCCTTTTGCAGTTTGTACTGGACGAATCCACAGTGAGAAGTAATTACTGCTACGTGGAGATCCAGGACGAGGAAGCATATTCGATCCGCCGTTGTTATACCATTCAATATACGAATAGTCTCCGTAGTTCATGGAACGTTGTTCACGAATCTTCTGATACAATCTGGAGTACGATTTGCGATGTTCACCTAACCAACTGTTCGCAATCATTAAAGCAGCAAAATCATCATCAGAACGCGTGATCGGAAGTTTAAATCCTGTGAAAATGGCTGAGCCTAGTGCATTGTCTTTTGAAATAATTTCCACTTCCATTCCATTCGATTGACGAGCGGAGCCTGGAGTGGGTATGGTTACTTTTAAAGAGGGTAAAGTGTTAAGCATCGTCTTTAACTTCATTAAAAATTCTGGCGAGTAATTGCCTGCAATTCCCAACGACAAATTATCTTTTGTGAAATAATTCGAGTAATGAGCTTTTACATCTTCCAACGTACAATTCATAACTCCCGCAGTTGTTCCTGCAACAGGGTGTTGGTAATTGGTGCCTCTGAATAAAAAGTCTTCTAACGTTTTTTTGGAAAATTCTTCGTCGGAAGAAGTGCGAATTACTTCATCTACATAATTCTGCTGATTTGATTTTACACGCTTAAAATCTTCCTCATCGAAACGCGGTGTTTGAATGAGTCCGGCTAAGATCGGATAGAATTTATCTAAATGATCTTTGTGAACACTAAAAGTAAAGACACTTACTTCTTTATCAACGGAAACACCATAACCCGCAGCCCATGGATAAATAATATCTTTAATTTCAGTGCTGGAGTATTGTTTGGAACCGCCTTCGGAAATTAAATTCGCGGTTAAATTAGTGAGTCCATGTTTAGCTGCTGGATCAGAAATAGAACCATTTCTAAACATTAATTTTACAACGATAATATCGGACTTAGGCATTTTCAATTCTACTACTTCCATCGCGTTGGCTGAAATGGAAAAGTGTAGAATTATTAGTAATAATATTTTTTTCATTTTTTAGATCTCTATTAAATTATTTAATCGGACAATTTTCATGTCCAGAAATTGTTGAAATGGTAAGTCCACTTGGAATAAGATACTTCTTGGCAGCTTCCATCATATCGTTGGCAGTAACCTTATCATACAAAGCATACGTAATGTTTACGCTTTCTGGATTTCCTGTTACCCATGTGAAAAATGATAGATTGTTTGCAATTTGTGAAGGGCTATCCATTCCCATTGCAAAACCATAACGCAATCTCGATTTAGCATCCGCAATTTCTTTTTCGGAAAATGGTTTGGTCTTCGCTTCTTCAATGGCTTTGGTAATTTCATCTCTTACATATTGTATGTCTTTTTCATCCACCAAGGATGCTTGTACACTTGCTAAATAAGGATCTCTGGTAAAGAAAAAATTTCCATCTACCGATCTTGCTTTTTGCTCTGTCACCACCAGTTTATTATACAAAGTTGATTTTTCAGAAAACAACATCGTCATGAATAAATCCAAGGCTACCGTTTCTGTATTTTTATCGGTATAAGCGGGTGCTTTATAATTTAACGAAACAACGGGCGGGAATTTCGCCTTTTGAATATGTGCATATCGTGTTTCATTTTGCTTTGGCTCGGGAGGAACTGGACTTACATAGTCTCCTTTTTTCCAAGAACCAAAATATTGTTCAGCCAATTTATTTACTTTGTCTGCTGTTACATCACCCACAACAATGATGGTAGCATACTCTGGACGATAAAATCGCTTGAAGAATTCCATACTGTACTCGTATTGATTTGGCATATCCACAACATCTTTAAAAAAGCCCATGGTAGTGTGCTTATAAGTATGTGATGTAAAAGCTACATCATTCATCTTTTCGTCCATTTGTGAAAAAGGACTAGCCGAATTTTTAGTGTACTCTCCTTTCACAGCTCCTGCTTCAGTTTTAAAGTCTTGAATAGAATATTTAAGATTCATGAAACGATCGGCTTCCAACTCAAACATCTTTTCCAATTTTTGCGCATTGCCTGTCATGTGGTAAACTGTTCTGTCGAGCCATGTGTTAGCATTGGCACTTGCTCCAGTGGCCTTTAAAGCATCGCTGTATTGCTCTTTCGAATATTTTTCAGTGCCTCTGAACATCATGTGTTCGAAGAAATGTGCGAATCCTGTCTTACCCTCTTCAATTTCATCACGTGATCCAACACGTACAACGATGTAAAAAGCCGCTAAACCCGGACTATCATACGGAACTGTAACCACGTTGAGTCCATTCGCCATTTTATGTTGGAGGATTGGATAAGGTAAAATTTTCTTTGGTGTAGAATTGGCATCAACTCCTGCCCATGTTGTCTGCAACATACAGATAATCGCAAGGAGTAAAACTTTTAATTTTTTCATATTTTATTTATTGATTTACGAATATAACAAAGACGTTAGTTTACAGCTGCAGAAATCGACCATCTCCCCGAAACTAACGACCAAAATAAATTTAGGGCAATGAAGTTACGTCAACATTCCACCGTCCACATTCAACACTTGTCCGGTGATGTAGGACGACATATCACTTGCTAAAAAGACAACAGCTTGTGCCACATCTTCTGGTGTTCCGCCACGTTTTAATGGAATTTGTTCTCTCCATTGTTGAACCATATCGGGTGCTAATGCCGCCGTCATTTCCGTTTCAATAAAACCTGGAGCGATGGCATTGCAACGAATATTTCGAGATCCTAATTCGAGTGCTACGGATTTAGTGAACCCAATCATCCCTGCTTTTGAGGCCGCATAATTAGCTTGACCCGCATTTCCTTTAACACCCACAACGGAAGAAATATTGATAATACTTCCTTTTCTAGCTTTCAACATAGGACGCTGACAAGCCTTGGTAATATTAAATGCAGATTTCAAATTGGTGCGAATCACCTCGTCAAACTGCTCCTCTGACATTCGCATCAATAAATTATCGCGCGTAATTCCGGCATTGTTCACAACTACTTCCAATGATCCAAAATCAGCTATAATATTGGTAATAAGTTCATCAGCAGCAGAAAATTCAGATGCATCCGATTTATAGCCTTTCGCTTTAACGCCCATTGATTGTAGTTCTTTTTCCAATTCCTGAGCTTTTTCAGGCGATGAAAGGTATGTAAATGCCACATTAGCACCGTTTTGAGCTAATACCAAGGCGATACCTCTACCGATACCACGTGAAGCGCCTGTAATAAGCGCATTAGTTCCATTTAGAAGTTTAATCATGACTTTATACTTGGAGTATTGAAATTATTAGGTTTATTTTGCCAAAGATATATAAGCAACCAAATTAAACTAGATATGAAAAAAATTCTTGCCATTGCGGTTATCGTTATAACCAGCCTTTCTTCTGCCCAGGCACAAGAAGGAATTCGTTTAGGTGCAAAAGGATCCTTCTTTTCCACTTGGCTATTTAACAAAAATGTTTCCGATCGAAATGCTAGCTTAGACTATGCATCTTCTTTCAGCCCGACTTTTGGCGTCCAAGCCATTTTTATGTTTAAAGAAACAATGGGAGTTAGCGCTGAAATTATTTATGCTTCACAAAAGCAAAAGTATGATGGTTATAATGATGGTAATGAAAATCGTACTTTTACGAATGAATTAAATTTGAGTTATATTGATATTCCAATTTTGTTTCGTGTTTCTTCTCCAAAAGGACCTTATTTTGAGATTGGACCTCAAGCCTCATTATTAATGGGAGCGAAAGAAACATACAGTGAAATTTTTGACGCAACAGACAATTACTCTGATAAAGATGTGAAGGACGATTTCGCTGGATTTGGTGTAGCAGGTGTATTAGGATTTGGAATTGATATCAAATTAACGGACATGATCAATTTAACAACAGGTCTTCGTTTTGGATATATGTTTACTGATGCAACAAATGAATATGATATTACAGAGTTGGTAACAAGAAGTTTCGCAGACCAATTGAGTAATGTATCTGGATCTTCTCATTTTGATACTGATAATAAGCTTGCATACCAGAAATCAGATCGTGCATTCGGAGGACTTCAAATTGGAGTTCAAATCGTTTTAGGCAAGTAGTTATAAAGATGTAATTTGATAAAAAAAGGCTGTCTCCTAGTGGTGACAGCCTCTTTCCGTTTAATGTTATTTATTACAATTAGAAATAACTACTAAATCCAAATTGAATCACATTGGTTCGACTTGGGTCATTGTCCAGTAAATCCCTAGCGCTTTCAAGTCTAAAGTTGAATCGGATTACAGTGGTGCCAGTTGGGCGCAGGGAGATGGAAGGTACAATCGCATAAAAATCATCACCAATGTTGGTATTGGTTTCCTTGAACTTCCCAACGTTAAAGTCAGCATATTCACCACGAACCCCAATATTTAATTTTGCATTCTCCCATCCACATATTTTTCTTTGCAAAATGGTGCAAACGATATCAGTATACGCACCCCATTGTTCTTTCCCATATTGTTGCGTGAATGTAGATGGCACATCCACCATCACCCGTGCATATTCTCCTGTAATATTTACTTTGCTATTGAATAAGGAAGTATTGAAGTCAACTGCAAAAACAGAGGCGCTTCGTTTATCGTCAATCACAATACCATCTTCTTTCCACTTGTTATAGACGCCCGTCATATAGCTCACTCCTATTTCGCCAATCTTTCTATTTCTGATGGCAATTTTACCAGTGTATAGAGGAAGTCCACTGTTACTTTCTTCAAACTTATCAGGATTTCCTTTTCCAGCATGAAGAGAGGTGCGTCCTTCTTCATTGTCAATTACATTGTCATCAAATCCGTTAGTCAAATAAAACTCATAGCCCATTACCCATTGATGAGAAAAATATTTTCCGTGTATACCCATACCAACATTGCTCAAGGTGGATGGAATGATACGTGTTGCGCTTATGGGTCGATCAATAAAATCCCATCTTGGACCATCATGATTTTGGTTAAAACTACCAATCGGATTCATGATAATTCCTCCTCTTAAATTCAGCAAAGGATGAAATTCTAGATCCATGGCACAGTACTCTAGGTTAATTTCCTTGGTACCATCTTCAAATTCCAATTCAGAAAAGAATTTTATTCTCTTAGCAATGGTACTCGAAAAGAACAATGTCATTCTTCTCATCTGAAAAGAAAATCCATCATCTACACCATCTGTTGAAGCATACTGGGTGTTTGCTTCCAGATATCCTCCAATGGCTACTGGTAATTTAGAAATAGTGAGGAATGGACGATTGTACACTGCATCCATACTCAGTTTTTGTCGAGTGGTGTCGGCAGGAATTCGTTTAATTAAACTGGTATCAGATTGTGCACTTGCAAAGAAGGCATTGAAACTTAAAAATAGAATGAATAAATTACGATAAATGGATATAGATATTTTCATGGTCATTGGTTACATTATACTTTTTTAAATCGGCTTCTGCGGGTGGATTTTGCACCTTACCTAAATTGTTGAATTCACTTCCGTGGCACGGACAAATCAAAAAATCACCTTGTGGATTGAGTTCACAACTATTGTGCGTGCATTCCATGTACAAAGCGGAATAAGTGTCGTCGCTGAGTTTATAAATGGAAATTGGAAAATTCAGTTTATCATTTTTCACCAAGACATACTTTCTTGGCTTTGAAATTCCGTTCTTCAATTCAAAAAATTCACTCTTCTTGATTGTAATTTGATTGTTTGCTACAGTTGTTGATGCATAATAATTCCCTGCACATGATTCTAACAATCCACCCATCAGGAATCCACCTAAACAAATTTTGCTGCATTGCTGAATAAATTCCTTTCTTTCCATTTCAATACGATTCAAAAGCGAAACAATGCTTGCATATACTCGCTTTAGGTGATTAGTATTTTATATTCTGCAAATCTATTATTTAGAATCAATCTAAACAAGCTGATAAAGTTCATGATTAGAAAAATATACATTATTGGGAATATACCCCAAAAAATTATTCGTCAGAAATTGTAACGGAAAATAGTAGCAATACTTTTTGAAAATCTTCTTCTGTATTAGCGTCTAGCACTGTTTCAGTCTCTATTAAAACGCTCTCACACTATTTCTCACTCTGTTTTTTCTGTCTGAGCTTGCTCAAGACAGAAAAAAAGCCCTATTTCAGGGCCATATCTATTTTTAAATCAATTTATTTAAGCAGGTACTTTACTCATCACTTCAGCCATTGTTTTGCCAATATCGGCTGGAGAATCAACTACAATAATTCCGCATTCACGCATGATTTGCATCTTGGCAGCGGCAGTATCTTCTGCTCCACCAACTATAGCTCCGGCATGACCCATCCTTCTTCCGGCAGGTGCAGTTTGTCCGGCAATAAATCCAACTACAGGCTTTTTGTTTCCTGTGGCTTTGATCCAGCGAGCTGCTTCGGCTTCTAATCCACCGCCAATTTCACCAATCATGACGATTCCTTTTGTTTCAGGATCGTTCATGAATAATTCAATGGCTTCTTTAGTTGTGGTTCCAATGATTGGATCTCCACCAATACCAATGGCTGTAGTTACTCCTAATCCTGCACGTGCTACTTGGTCTGCCGCTTCGTAAGTAAGAGTTCCCGACTTAGATACGATACCAATAGGTCCACGCTTGAAAACGAAGCCTGGCATGATTCCAACCTTAGCTTCTCCTGGAGTAATCACTCCCGGACAATTAGGTCCAATCAAACGGCAATCTTTATCTTTAAGGTATTCCTTCACCTTAATCATGTCTTTGGTAGGAATTCCTTCAGTTATAGCTACAATCAATTTAATTCCAGCTTCAGCAGCTTCCATCATGGCATCTGCAGCAAAGGCTGGTGGAACGAAAATGATAGAAACATTCGCTCCGGCCTTAGCCACTGCCTCTGCTACGGTATTGAAAACAGGCTTGTCCAAATGGGTAGTTCCTCCTTTGCCTGGAGTCACGCCACCCACTACATTTGTCCCATACTCAATCATTTGACTAGCATGGAAAGTGCCTTCCGTTCCGGTAAATCCCTGAACAATAATTTTTGAATCCTTATTGACTAATACGCTCATAATTTCTATAATCTAAGAAGGCGCAAAAGTAGTGAAAATGAACAAGCAAGGCATAAGAATCTATTTTCCTTATTTTAGTAGTTAACAAAACCCTTCCTCAGGTACATTAAACTTCTTTGTAGGTATATAAAATTTGTAAAATCAACTACTTGAGTTAAAGTAAAAACTTAGAAAATAGATTAGCTTATTAAAATGTAAATTTGCTCAATACTTTCAGAATCGAACATGCAATCTCCCTCTCCATATACCCCCAAGAATAAAATCCGAATCGTTAC
>JBJXGU010000369.1:0-2631 GCA_046160245.1 Bacteroidia bacterium | reverse complement strand
GGTAAACTGAGACCAGACAAAACATGGTTTCATCAGAATTAAAAAAAGAAGGAGAAGTTTATAAACAGGCTTCATAAAAAGATGCAAAATAAGAAAAAGAAGGAATAAATGAGTTATATGCCAGCAGTAAACAACTTTCAGCCGTTAATAAATTCTCCCATTTCCCTTCCCTTTTATTTGACTAAATTCGTTTTTAATTTAATTTGAACATGAAATTTCTGTCTTTATTAATCCTGGTTTTCATTTTATGCTTTTCAACAGAAACAGTAGGGCAAACTATTAGCTTAAAGGAAAAAGAGACTAACTGGACTTTTGCACCAATTATATACTCCGGAACATTGCCCAGCTTTGAACCGAATTTCTTATCTGGTTTAATGGTTAAAAGAAAATTTGACCTATTTACTGTGAGAACAAACATAGAATTAAACACATCTATTGACAATAAGGACAAAATTTCTTGCTGTGATATGACTACTTCGGAAGGTTTTGCTAAATCAGGAATGCTTAGAATCGGTATAGAAAAAGGAATCATGATCAATAATTACTTCAGACCTTATTTGGCAACAGAGTTTGCTGTTACAAGGTCTTACCTTGTCCAAAATTTGGAAGGTGGTGTATTGTATTTTCATAACAGAATAACTACTAAATCAAGCAGTATAGGACTTTTTCAATCTGCAGGAATAGAATGCTTAATTAACAAAAATGTTTCATTAGCTGTTGAATCTAGTGTTTCATTATTGCGAACAAAAAGTAATGTTAAAACAACAAGCCTAATACATCCTGATATTGTGAATTCATCCATAAATACCAGGACTCAAATGGATTTATATCTAATTAGTGCTTTTACATTAAATATTAATTTCTAGACAAACTTGTCCTAAGACTTAGTAGAAAGTGATAGGAAGCACAGACAATTCAGATTATGAACTTTTGGAGAACCTATTAAAAGAATAATAGAATCAAGAAAAATTATAGATGCGGGCATATAACTTCTAGTGTTGTAATCAGTTGCTTGTATTATCTTTGAATAGAATTAAATAAAAAACATGAAAAAGTTACTATTTCTGACATTTGCATTATGTGGTTTCTTTATAGGAATGGTTAATGCCCAAACAACCAAAATTTACGTTTCAAGGCATGGAGGCAAGGTAAACATGTTAACAGGCAAAATTCGTTACAATCATACCAGGTTTGCTTACAATCCGGGATGTGACACTATGATTGGAATTGGAAAAGGATATAGTATTTGTCAAATACCCAATGGGAGCTATAATATTAATGAAACTACTCAAGTAGCCTATCCTATATTCAACAAAGCAATAAAAACATCCGCCAGGCGAATTAAAAGATCAAATAGTAAGACCGGTGAATTTGTTTTAAAATACAGAAAGCAAAGCGTTCTAGTGAAATTCTATAATGCTGATGAAACAGGGGAAGCAGATCTGTTAATTTCATTGATTTGAAAATTACAATTTCCATTAGCTGAATACCGCTGATATAGCTAATATGAGCTTTTAGGTTTAAAAACTTCTAATTCAATTATGTTTTAAGATGCCTAAAAACTAGCGTGTTTCTTAACTCTTACTATAACATTCCTGCAAATCATTGTTATCTTAAGGTTTTGAGCAGAAAACTTTACTCAACCAAACTTAAATTTGCTTTTAAACTTCCTTTCAAAGAATTGTATGTTTGAAGTTTAATATTTTCGAACAGTGAACAACGATCTTTTCAGCTCCAGTCCTAAAATCAGTATCGACACACTTACATTAGAGCTCAAAGAGCATAATTATCGCTATTATGTATTGGCAGACCCCAAAATCAGTGATTATGATTTTGACATGAAACTAAAGCAATTGGAGGCCTTAGAAAAACAATATCCGGAATTTGCTCACCCGGATTCTCCTACCAAAGTGGTTGGAGGCGCTGTAACTAAAAATTTTAACACGATAAAACACAGCCGACCTATGCTTTCGTTAGGAAACACCTACAGCGAAGCAGAACTTAGAGAGTTTGACGAAAGGGCTAAAAAGCTTGCAGGCATGGATTTTGAGTATGTGTGTGAATTAAAATTTGATGGATTTGCGATCGGTCTCACTTATAAAAACGGTAAACTTATTCAAGCTCTAACGCGAGGAGATGGTGTTCAGGGTGATGATGTTACCGAAAATGTAAAAACCATACGAACCATTCCGCATCAATTGCACGGTGACTATCCGGAGGAATTTGAAGTAAGGGGAGAAATTTTAATGCACCGAAAGGCTTTCGATAAGTTAAATGCTGAACGAGTAAAAAATGGTGAGCTATCTTTTGCAAATCCCAGAAATTCGGCTGCCGGAACCATCAAAATGCAGGAGAGTTCGGATGTTGCCAAAAGACCTTTGGATTGTTTTCTTTATTTTTTAATTGGTGATGAAAAACGCTTTCATTCACATTACGAAAGTTTAAAAGAGGTCTCTTCCTGGGGATTGCAGGTGAGCGATGCCATGAAAAAATGTAAAAACTTTGAGGAGGTTTGGAAATTTATCCAATATTGGGAGAAGGAAAGACGAAATCTCAGTTTTGATATAGATGGTGTGGTGATAAAAGTAAATGATTTTCAGCTACAGCACGAAATGGGCTTTACGGCCAAAG
>JBJXGU010000368.1:0-3690 GCA_046160245.1 Bacteroidia bacterium | reverse complement strand
ATTCGTTTGTAATAAAATTTCTGCAGCACGCATGAGTCGAGAAGGATTTTGCGTGTCGACCCTATCTAAATAAGCAGGATCTTTTTCTCGAATGATTTCTAATAAAGCTTCAATTCCTTTTTCTTGGTAGATGGATTTTACCTTTTCTCTAGTGCTTTCTTCCACGGAAGGTAACTCATCAAGCCCTTCTGTCAAAGCGCGAATATAGAGTCCGGTACCGCCCACAACAACGGCGAATTCTTTTTCCTTAAATAAATTATTCAATATATTTTGCGATTCTTTTGCAAAAATGCCGGCGCTGAAATGTTGATGAATGGAATGCGAGTTTACAAAATGATGTTTGATTTCTTCTAAATCTTCATGAGGTGGTTTTGCTGTGCCGATCGTCATTTCTTTAAAACACTGACGGGAATCGGCAGATATAATTTCCGTTTGCAAGTGACGCGCAAAATTCATCGCCAAAGCCGATTTGCCGGATGCGGTTGGACCTCCAATGACGATGAGCGTTAATTTCATGATCTTACAAATGATAAATTAAAAAGTACGTAGATTTATAAACCATACAGGGGCAGAAATTCTTCTGCCCCTGTATGGTCTTGCTATTGCTATTTTAGTTTGATTAAAAATCTTCCTTTTGATCTTCTTCCGCATCATCAAAATTCATTTCAGCATCTTCTTCTTCTCCGGTCTCCGTATCTTCTTCTCCTTCTTCACCCATACCATCTATTTCTTCAATATCAACTCCCGTTTCTACTTCACCTAATATGCTGTCTTCTTTTTCGATTTCATCATCTATATCATCTTCTTCAATTATTTCTTCAGATCCATCATCGTTTGTAATTGTTTTTACGGGTACTGTAATGATGTATTGACGAGGTGCAGTACCTGTACTTTTAAAGCAATAGGGATATGTTTTTATACTGTCATCCGTAGGGAGAATCTTCATCAACTCAATCCTGAATGTCCAGTTGGAATCATGATCACTCAAGTAGTAAATTTTTTGATGTGGATCAGCGATGAAATCACAAAGACGAGCATTTTCCATTAAGATGGATTCTTCACCTGCTTTATTTTTTCGAAGGATGGTCGATATTTCTTGTCCCTTGATCCAATTGTCGTTGCTTATGTAAAATGAGCTTGGCTTTAAATTATCAAAGCTGATGGCTGTTTGAATGCAAGTATGTAAATCACTAAAGAATTGAGTGCTTTTGATCTCAATGTCTCTAGTAACTTCGTCATAATCTTCAAACGTTACTCGGAATCGGTATACAGTAGGCATATTTTATACTTAATAAATGCAAATATAAAACCGTCAGTTTATTTAACAAGGATTATTTTTAGCGGAATTCTAATTTTTGTTAACAGGCTGTAAACCGATCTCCATCGCTTTTTCTAACAAATAGTGATAAGCCGCATCGTATTCATTTGGAATGATTCCATCTAAAATAGCCTCACGAATAGTATTTTTAAGTATGCCAATTTCGCGACCTGGTTTTAATTGGAAAATCTCCATGATCATTTCGCCGGTGATGGGTGGTTGCCAGTTTCGGACTTTATCTTTCTCGTCGACCTCAATTAATTTTTGTTTGACGAGCTCGAAGTTATTACGGTATTTTTTCTGTTTGAATTCATTCTTAGTGGTGACATCGGAATAGCATAATTTCATTAAATCGTCAATGTCATCTCCGGCTTCAAAGAGCAGTCTGCGTACTGCAGAATCGGTTACTTCACTTTTTGCTAAGACGATAGGGCGTAAATGAAGTAGTACTAATTTTTGAACGTACTTCATTTTTTCATTCAAGGGCAATTTTAACTGCCGAAATATTCCGGGTACCATTCGGGCTCCTTTGTCTTCATGGCCATGGAAAGTCCAGCCGTGCTCCGGATCGAATCTTTTAGTAGCAGGTTTAGCAATATCATGCAACAAAGCCGCCCATCTTAACCATAAATCATCAGTTAGCTTAGCCAGGTTATCCAGTACTTCCAGGGTATGGAAAAAATTGTCTTTATGGCTTTTTCCATGCATCGTATCTACACCTTCGAGAGCTGCAAGCTGAGGGAAAATAAGTGGTAATAGTTGAGTTTTATGTAAGAGCAGAAATCCCTTTGAAGGTTGTGGAGTGCAAATAATTTTATTGAGTTCATCAATAACTCTTTCGACACTGATGATGTTGATTCGGTCTTTTTGCTCTCGTATAGCATCCAATGAACTTTGTTCAATCGTAAAGTTGAGCTGCGTAGCAAAACGAATGGCTCTAAGCATTCTCAGTGGATCATCGGAATAGGTCACCACAGGGTCTAATGGGGTTCTTAAGATCCCATCTTCCAAATCCGAAATACCATTGAAAGGATCGAGGAGGTGGCCGTAATCTTCTTTGTTTAAACTTATGGCTAAGGCATTGATGGTAAAATCCCTTCTTTTCTGATCATCTTCTAACGAGCCGCTGCTTACACTAGGCTTGCGAGAATCGCTTGAGTAGGATTCTTTACGAGCACCTACAAATTCAATATCGTACTCGTGATATTTAATCATAGCGGTACCGAAGGTCTTGAAAAAGTTAACTTGATTGGGAATACCTAAAGCCTTGGCAGTGATTTGAGCTGCTTCAATTCCATCTCCCAACACACTGATGTCGATGTCTTTGCAAGGTCGATTCAAAAGCATATCACGAACAAATCCACCAATGAGAAAACCCTGAATCCCATTTGATTGGAGAGCTTTGGCTATGGTCTCAAAAACAGGATTTGCTTTTGAAATTGTGATGAAGGGGGTAGACAATGACATTTGACGCAAATTTAGTCAAAAGACCTACGTTCTAGTTTATTAAGAATAATAAGTGAATTGTGTTTTAGATTCAAGGTTTTTTAAGTAACTTTATAATGCAATTAGGAGATGATGCTTATCATGCATTCCTTGATAATAGTCAATCATTTTGTCTCCTGATTTTCGGAGTTTTGTAACGAGATAAATTATAAAAATAAAGTACTATGGAAAAGAAATTAGTTTATGATTTGCATGAAGAGCATGTACAATGGATTAATAAAATGCTCTTTTATAAGGACGAAATGAAGGTGATGCAAAACCGCTTATCGGAAGTAGCAGGGAAGAACACGAATCATGAGGTTCAAGCTATGGTGGAGCATTTCCAGAATCAGTTAATTGTTCAGAACGAGCAAGCCGATATATTGAAACATACCGTCAAACAGTATGAAAATACTATCGAATCTCACTTGAAAAAAAATGATGTGGCCGCAGATAAACTGAAGTGGGACGATCATTCGGATTTAAGAGATAAAGTAGAAATGTTTGAGAAGATTATCAATGAGCTAAGAGGCGAATTAATTGATTTTTTGGCAAAGTATATTTAATCCAATTATAAGTCGTATTCTAGGCTTGTGTCGGATTTTTATCGAACTGAGTGGGGAGAAGTCATGATATTTTTGAATTTATTAGATATTAATTTTATTAAACTAAATTATATGACTTTTTTTCAGGTGTAGAACGTGAAGTTTGAGCTAGCCTATGATGTAATTTTTGGTCAAGAGGTTCTAATAGCGTTCTGTTGAAGTCTAACGGGTGGTGTTTTCATGATGTTTTTTCTGTATTTAAACAGGAATTACACAAGAATTTTATAAATTTACACCAACTAATTTAGCGTTATGAATTTGACTGACATTAATTGGGCAGGA
>JBJXGU010000367.1:0-5807 GCA_046160245.1 Bacteroidia bacterium | reverse complement strand
CATTAAGACGCAGTATCCTTTAGGTGCACTAGCTGCGGATGGTCGGATTTATTACCCCCCTTCGTATGGCTGTCAGGAACTTTCCTATTTCAATAAACCTGATTCTTCTGGTTTAGCAAGTGATTTTGTATATGGTGGGTTAAATATTGTTAATCAACATTTCACCTCAACACCCTACTACCCCAACTATCGCCTAGGTCCACTTGCTGGAAGTCCATGCGATACTTTGAGTGTCGGGATTGAAGAATGGCAAGCAAACCAAGTATTAATTTTTCCAAACCCAACACTAAACTCAATTAATGTTAGCTTAGGAAGAACTTGCGAAGAAATACAATGTAAGGTTTACAATATGCAAGGTCAATTGCTTTTTCAAGAAAAGAGAAATTTCGGAAATGCATTTACATTAGACTTCCCAAAACTTTCAAAAGGACTTTACTTATTAGAAATACTTTGTAATGAAGGGCGGGTGGTGAAAAAAGTCGAGGTTTATTATTAATTTTCCAGCAGTATTCAGTTTCATTGGGAAACGAAATGCGAATTAACACGTCGCGAGGCTTCGCGATGCGAAATTGTTATTTTAAGCATTAATGAAAGAAGATCAATCATAAAAAATCTTAATCATCTTAATAAATCTGCGTTCCATCAAACATAGATAAATGCGATAAATTATATAATTCACAGAAGCCAGCAGCTAACTCAAAATGAGAATAAATCACAAATACTTCCTTCAATTTTTCACCTTAGTCCTACTAACCCTCTCCGGTTGCACGGGTGGAAACAATAAAGAAAATGACCAACCCATCAAAGACACCATCATCACTTCCTTCGATGTGAAAAGTAATTTTATTTTAGATTCACTTTTTTTCGATTCCCTAGCTTCTGCACTTCCCGACTTAACCACTTATACCGAACAAGCTCGCCGATTTTACTCGAATCGCGACTGGAGCTATGCTTGGTTTAAGGAAGATGGATTGCGTGAACATGCCGGATTCTTGTTTCATTTTTTGCAAAGTGCTCGATTGGAAGGAATCCAAGATTCACTTTCGATTTTACCAATTCTTTCGGAACGATTAAGTATTTATTCGGTGAAAGATTCGCTCATGCAACCCGATCGAACGTTGGAGGCCATGTTAACGATTTCCTTTTTTTGGTATACCGATAAATCCTGGACAGGATTACCCGAAGAAAAATCAAAAGCGATGTCGTGGTTCTTGCCACGCATGCATATTGATAAAGAAGAATGGCTCGACTCAGCGCTCGTGCATTCGCCCGATGGAAGTTTGTTGTCGAAGGCCGTTTTTCGACAGTATTATTGGTTGCGGAAATATTTGGTGCAATACGATAGTTTGTCAAAAGCAGAAACATGGAGTCCGGTGGTTTATCCCGAGCGCGTTCTTCGTATAGGCGACACCGATAGTACCTTACTTGCCATTGGTAAAAGTTTGTTCTTGCATGGCGATTTGGATTCAATGACTTCTTCTATTGAATTTGATTCTACTTTGTTTGTAGGTGCCATTCGTTTTCAAAAACGCCACGGACTTACTCCCGATGGTGTGCTTGGCAAAAAGTTTTACGAAGCACTCAATGTATCGGTAGCCGATCGCATCGAACAAATTTTAATAAACATGGAACGTAGTCGCTGGATGCCTTCCGATTATCCCCAACGTTATTTGATTGTGAATATCCCCGATTTCAATTTGTATGCATACGATAACGGTATTCAAATTTGGAACATGAATGTGGTGGTTGGAAAAGAAATTCATGAAACGGTTTCATTTTCGGGTGAGATGCGAAATGTGGTGTTTAATCCATATTGGGTGGTTCCTCCCGGAATATTGTATGATGAAATTATTCCAGGAATAATAAAAAAGCCCAATTATTTAAGCAGTCATAATATGGAGCTGGTAAATGCATCCGGAAAAGTAATTTCAAGTACTACCGTTGATTGGAAAAAATATACCAAGAGTGAATTCCCCTATACCATTCGACAAAAACCAGGAACTTCTAATTCATTAGGGAAAGTGAAATTTTTATTTCCTAATTCACATAATATTTATTTGCACGATTCACCTGCTCGCTCATTGTACAAAGAAGAAAATCGCGCTTTTAGTCATGGCTGTGTTCGGTTAAGTGATCCTGAAAAATTAGCTAACTATGTGTTGGAGCATGAAGGCTGGACACCCGAAAGAGTAAAAAAAGCATTACTGCCAGGAAAAGAATCGTGGGTGAAGCTCGAAAATAAATTGCCAGTATATATTGTTTATTTCACAGCGTGGGTAGAGAACGACGGTCAACTACATTTCCGAAAAGATGTGTATCACCGCGATGAGAAGTTGAAGAATGAATTGATTCCACCTGCGGCAGTGGATAGTGCTTCTTTTAGCATTCAGTAGTTCCGCTGCTCATCCAAGTAAGGAAGTAAATCAAACCAGTAAGGATGATAAATACTCCAATAAATAGAAATACAGGAAGCACTAAGGAGACTAAAAGGAAAAATGCATTATACGGTCCAATCACCCATTTCAACAAAAACAGCAACACTCCCAAGAGCATACTTGCTTTGAGTGGTTGAAAAATATATAGCCGAATAGCCCGCATATGTATTAATACGGAAAATTAGAGGATTTGTTATCGGAAACTGTCCTTTTTTTGTAATCCTTCTTCAGTTTTTTAAACCTGCCTGCTGCAGGCAAGCACTAGAGACACAAAAGGACACAAAGTGGACTAGAGTTGATTGTATTTTGTTAAAACCACCTCTTTAGCAAGAAAATTTGTGCAGCGCAGCCTTAGCGCCTTAGGGAGAAAATTTGGCAAAGAAAAACTTTGCGACTTTGCGCCTTAGCGAGAAAAATTAGCGAAGAGAAACTGTCGAAGAGAAAAGCATTAGTCGTTTGCGATTAAATTATTGCAAGCATATTGTTCAATCCTCTCCCTATCCCTCTCCAAAGGAGAGGGAATTAAATAATAATTTTTATTAGATAAAATTTGAATTAAGCAATAGAAATCTTTGCGAGAATTTTCTACTCGCAAAACACATCACTAAACTGAAAACTCTTCCCATCAAACAATCCCTTATCACTCAATTTTAATTGCGGAATTACCAACAACGCCATAAACGATAAACTCATATACGGCGCCCTGAGTTTCGATCCCAATTCCTTCGCTTTCCGATCGATGGTTGAGTAGGCCAAACCAATACTTTCGCAGTCTAAATCACTCATCAGCCCCGCCACTGGAAGCGCAATGGTATGAATTTTATCACCATCCACTAAACTTAATCCACCCGTTTGTTCAATGATCGAATTCACCGCTTTAGAAATCGAAATATCATCTACCCCCACCACAATAATATTATGTGAATCGTGTGCTACACTGGAAGCGATGGCTCCTTTTTTTAAACCGAAGTTTCTTATGAAAGCAATGGCAGGTGCTTGTTTCGAGTAACGATTTACGACCGCAATTTTTAAAATGTCGTTGGCTATGTCAGTAACAACTTCTCCATTCACTTCTGTAACCTCAACATGTGTTTCACCGGTGATAAGTTGTCCGTCGTAAACTTCGATTGCACGAATTTTATTTCCCGATTTTTTGATTTTAAAATCTTCGGGCTTGGTGATGGAAGTATTGAAGTTGTTTACGACTTTATGTTTCTTGGGAGGCAAAATACTCTTTCCGTTTTCCGCAACGCAATTTCCATCAATAAAAGTTTTTTCAACTTTAAAGTCTTTCAAGTCTTTGCAAATGATAAAATCAGCAGCATCCCCAACACGAAGTTGACCTACATTTAATTTGTAATGTTCGATGGGATGGATGCAAGCTGCATAGAGCACATCAAACAAATCATAACCTAGTTCAATTGATTTTTTCACTAGCAAATTGATATGTCCCAAGAGCAATTCATCAGGATGTTTATCATCACTGCAAAACATACATTCACGCGGATTTGATTTTAACAAAGGATGTAATGCTTCATAATTCCGCGCCGCCGATCCTTCCCGAATTAAAATTTTCATGCCGTATTGAATTTTCTCCAGCGCTTCTTCTAATGTAAAACACTCGTGGTCGGTGCTAATGCCTGCATCGATGTAGTTTTTTGCATCAGCCCCACGTAATCCCGGCGCATGACCATCAATTGGTTTGTTGTATTTTTTAGTGATCGCAATTTTTTCCATCACCTCGGGATCTTTAAAAAGAACACCTGGGTAATTCATCATCTCACTTAAATATTTGATATCATCGCGTTGAATTAAAGTTTCGATATCGTTTGCATCGAGAACCGCACCTGCACTTTCAAATGTAGTTGCCGGGACACAGGAAGGCGCACCAAAATTGAATTTAAGCAATGCGTCTTTTGCATTTTCTAACATGTAGTAAACGCCATCTAACGCCAGCACATTCGCAATTTCATGCGGATCACTGATAGTGGCAACGGTGCCGTGAGTTAAAGCGATACGAGCAAATTCATAAGGAACGAGCATGGAACTTTCAATGTGAATATGTGCATCAATAAACCCGGGGAGGATGTATTGCTTTTCAGTTACCGGCTGCTCATCAAAAGAATAAATTTTACCATCTTTTAGAGTGAAAACGCCCTCGATAATTTTTCTATCAAGGATATTTACCCACTTTCCAGCTATCGTCGTTGTCATGCGCAAAGGTCAGTATAATTTTGCTTTTATAGGTATATTGTTGACAGTCAAACAGAATTGTTTTAAAGTGAGCAGAAAATATTATCAGAAAAATTGAATTTTAGAAGATTTATACATATTTTTGTTAAACATTCAATTATTAATTTATTTATTTAAATGAAAACAGGTAAAGTAAAATTCTTCAATGAGGCCAAGGGATATGGTTTTATTTTAGATGATGAGTCAAACAAAGAAGTCTTTGTACATCACAGTGGAATTATTGACAAAGTTCGTGAGAACGACAATGTAACTTACGAACTCATCGAAGGTCGTAAAGGTCAAAATGCGGTGAACGTAAAGAAAGCCGAGTAATTTGCAGCGTGCTGCGAAGGTCAAGAAAGAAGCAGTACTGCGTGCTGCACAGATTAAGGCTGAAGCAGTACAGCGTGCTGCGAAGGTCAAGAAAGAAGCAGTACTGCGTGCTGCGAAGGTCGAACCGAAGTAGTACTGCGTGCTGCGAAGGTTAAGAAAGAAACAGTACTGCGTGTTGCACAGATTAAGGCCGAAGCAGTACAGCGTGCTGCGAAGGTCGAGGCCGAAGCAGCAAAAACAGAGATTGAATCCCGCTTTCGAGCGGGATTTTTATTTTAAGAACCTTTTAATTCCTTTATTTTGTCACCCCAATTATTCTTTTCTCTTGACTATTTTTGTAAAGATGAATCCCCATAGTTTTCTGAATACGAAGATTGAATTCCTGAAAGGTGTTGGTCCACTTAAGGCCGATGTGTTTAGGAAGGAGTTGGGCATATCTGTTTTTGGTGATCTCGTCAAGCATTACCCTTTTCGCTACATCGATCGTTCGAAATTTCATCCCATTGCTTCCTTGAATGAGGATATGTCCTATGTTCAGGTGAAGGGAACCATCTCGAACATTAAAGTTTTTGGAGCTAAACGCGCAACGAGGATGTCGGCTATTTTAAGTGATGGTACCGGTCAAATGGAGCTCGTATGGTTTCAGGGCATCAAGTGGATGAAGGATGTGCTGCGGCCGCAAGTGGAATTTATTGTCTTTGGAAAACCTACCGTCTTTAATGGGAAGTTTAACATGGTGCATCCCGACTTGGAAGAATCATCCAAAGCCGAAAAAGTAATTGGTCCTTCGTTGGTAGGCGTGTATAG
>JBJXGU010000366.1:0-3684 GCA_046160245.1 Bacteroidia bacterium | reverse complement strand
ATGTCGCTGACCGCATGTCGCTGAAGCTTTAGCGGAGGCACAAGCTACGCGAAAGCGATGTAGTCTGAGTGTAACGATAGAAAGGGTGAAACCCGGTAGTCTGCGTGAAAACGAAAGAAGGGGTGAAACCCCTGTAATCTGTGTGAAACGATAGCACGGGTGAAATCCAGTAGTCTGCGTGTAACGCTGTACTACTGGAGACTTTTACACAATCCATAGACTGAAAATTACTCATTAACCGTTACTATCATTCACTTGAGGTATGTATTTTTAAGCGATTGAATAATTTACGGTATTTAGGTCTTTTTTTGGTGCTCCTGTTTTTCGGGCAGATGGGCTATGCGCAAGAGCTTACTAATTTACGTACCTTAAAATTGATGGCGTCAAAAGATACCATCATCCTTGATTCCTTGAGTGTTATCCCTGGATCCTTCGTGTTGATGAAGGGTGATGAAGTGATTCCATCTAGTAATTATTTTTTAGAGGAGTTCGCCTCTAAATTTTATTTGAGGTCGACTCTATCCGATTCTTCAGGTACAATTGATTCTCTTTCGATGGTTTTTCGGGTTTATCCCATGTCTTTTTCCAAGCCTCGCTATCTTCGTGATCGACGAGTGTTGGATAAGAAAGACGCCAAGGCAGGTGATATTTTTTATACGGAACGCCCATCAGAAAAAAACTCTTCCTTGTTTGGTCTGGAAGGACTCACTCGAAGTGGGTCCATTTCCCGAGGAATCAGCATTGGCAATAATCAAGATGCGGTGGTGAACTCAAGTTTGAATTTACAAATTGCAGGAAAGATCGCAGGCAACATCGAAATCTTAGCAGCCATCACCGATGAAAATATTCCAGTACAAGCCGATGGGAATACGCAGCAACTTCAAGAATTCGATCGTGTATTTATCCAGTTAAATAACGAAAAACATAAACTCATCGCAGGTGATTATGATGTGAAAAATCCAGAGGGATATTTCATGCGGTATTTTAAAAAGTCGCAAGGAGGATTGTATTCGTATACTGAATCCTTGCAGCGTGAAGGAAAATCTCCACTTCAAGTTTCAGGCGGATTAGGTGCCGCTGTTTCTCGTGGAAAGTTTGCACGGAATGTATTGAACGGTATCGAATCAAACCAAGGTCCTTACCGATTGCGTGGTGCCGAAAATGAACTTTTCATTGTGGTGATGTCAAATTCGGAACGCGTTTTTATTGATGGACAAAAATTAGATCGTGGGCAAGATCGCGATTATGTTATCGATTACAATACAGCGGAAGTTACCTTTACTACGCGCCGACTCATCAACAAAGACATGCGTATCGTGATCGAGTTTCAATACGCGGATCGAAATTATGCTAGAACCTTGTTGACCGGATTTGCTGCTGTGAAAAACGAGAAGTTGCAAGCAGGAATTAATTTATACTCGGAGCAAGACAGCAAGAACCAACCCTTGCAGCAAGATTTAACTCCAGAAGACAAAGCCATTCTAGCTGCTGCTGGTGATAGTTTGCAATTGGCCTTTTCAACTAGCGGCGATAGTGTTGCATTTAATGTGAATGAAACCTTATATGCTCGGATAGACACCACCGTTAGTTCGATTCTGTATCCCGGAATTTATCTGTACACTTCCAATCCAGATAGTGCCCATTATCGCGTGTCGTTTAGCAATGTGGGAGCAGGTAATGGAGATTACATTGCTGTGGACGGTGTTGCAAACGGTCGAATTTATCAATGGGTTGTTCCGGTGAATGGCGTATCTCAAGGTTCGTATGCTCCTAAAACGTTATTGGTATCACCTAAGCAACGTCAAATGGCAACGGGTTACATCAATTATGCTTTTACAAAGAATACCAAAATGGGAGTAGAGCTAGCGGCGAGCAAAGACGATATTAATCGATTTTCAACAAAAGACAAAAGGAATGATGATGGTGTCGCCACTAAATTTTTTCTGGATCATCGTCAGGCATTGGGTAAAAATAAACCCGATGGCTGGGATTTTATCGCGTCGCTTCAAACAGAAATGAACGATGAAAAATTTCGCCCTGTGGAGGTGTATCGTTCCGTAGAGTTTGCTCGCGATTGGAATACGGGAACGTTGTTAACTTTCGACAAAGAATTATTATCGAATGTGCAAGTAGGATTGAGTCAAGTTAAAACGGGTGATATGAAGTACGGATTCCGTTCTTTATTTCGTGGCAATGCTTACCGCGGACTCATGCACACGTTAAACGGAAATGTACATCCCGGAAAATGGACAGCGAAATGGGATGCAAGTTTGCTCAGTAGTGATGGTCCTGTTTTTAAATCTACATTTTTACGTCACCGCGATGAGATAACACGAAGTTTCGGTTCTTGGATTCCAGGAATTCGCTTTGAACAGGAACGTAACGAGCAGTTACTTGAAGGAAAAGATTCTTTATCGGCGAGCTCTTTTCATTTTCGTATTGCCGATGTGTTTTTTACCCGTCCCGACACCGTCAAGTTAAGTGTGAAAGGTGGATTTACCAGAAGAGAAGATGATGGCATCAAAGGAAACACCTTTGTGCATGTTACCACCGCCGACATGGCTAACTTCGGAATTGGATGGAACAAAAATACAAATCAACGCATTGCCTTTTTAGTGAATTATCGGAATTTGAAAGTGATTGATACGTTGTACACCCAAGTGAATCCAGAAGAAAGTGCAACTGGCCGACTCGATTATTCGCTTAACGCATGGAAAGGTGCTCTGAATTTTAGTTCCTTTTACGAGGGCGGAACGGGGAGAGAGCCTCGTCGTTTATATTCCTTTATTGAAGTAACTCCAGGAACCGGATCCTATTCATGGAACGACTATAACGGTGATGGCGTACCGCAACTCAACGAATTTGAAATTGCGGTCTTTAGTGATCAAGCAAATTATATTCGCATCTTTTCAACGACCGATGAATATGTAAAAGTTTTTTTCAATCAGTTTAATGCGATCGTGAATTTTAATCCGGCTGCATTGTTTACCAATCAGAAAAAACCCTTCTGGACCAAATTTAGCATCTTATCTTCCGTTCGGTTTGATAATCGCATCACAGCCAATGGAGGAATTGATGCTTGGAATCCTTTTCCGCGAAGCATTCCGGATACTGTATTGTTAAGTACACAATCGAACAGTCGACACTCTTTATTTTTCGATCGTTCCAGTTCAAAATTTGCTGCCGATGTAAGTTGGCAAGATCAACAAACGCGTCAACTTTTAGCAAGTGGTTTAGAAACGCGCGCGCAAGAAGCCTATTCATTAACCATTCGATGGAACATGACCACCTGGCTAGGGTTACAACAAAAGGTGGAAGTGAGTAATAAGTCAAGTAATGCGGATGCTTATGTAAGTCGGAATTTCAACATTGATGGAAATGAAAATAATACACAACTTAGTTTCCAGCCAGGAAGCACTTATCGATTTACTTTGTCGTATCGACATAAAGAAAAGGAGAACGTAGCCAACGAAGGATTAAACGAGAAAGCGAGCCTTAATGATTTTGGTATTGAGTGGCGATACAATTCCGTGAAGAAAGGATTGATCAATGCTAAGTTTAATTTAGTGAGCATTGGATATAACGGTGATGCCAATACGTCAATTGCCTTTGAGATGTTGGAAGGATTAAAAGAAGGACAGAACTTAACATGGGGATTAAGTATTCAACGTAACTTAGGTTCTG
>JBJXGU010000365.1:0-6069 GCA_046160245.1 Bacteroidia bacterium | reverse complement strand
TCCATCCTGCCTTGAGTAAATATTTTTCGTTAATCGTAAGTTATGATGTGATTCGTGCAAAAGCAAAGTTAGCTGTGAAGATGAATGCACAGTTGCCTTATGTTGATCCCAAACCAAAAATTGATTTGCTGGATGCCCGTCATCCCTTGTTGTTTTTATACAATGCAGCCGCAGGAAAGAAAACGATTCCATTTAATTTGAAGTTGCAGGGAGATGAGCGGATCTTGGTGATTAGTGGTCCCAATGCAGGAGGGAAAACAGTTTGTATGAAAACGGTTGGACTTCTTCAATTAATGTTACAAGCTGGATTTTTAGTCACCGTAGATGGGAACAGTCGGTTTGGAATTTTTAAGAATGTATTGGTTGATATTGGCGATTCACAATCCTTGGAATTTGAGTTAAGCACGTACAGTTCTCGACTCAAGCACATGAAAGTATTTTTAGAGAAATCATCAGCCGACTCTCTTTTTCTCATTGATGAATTTGGAACAGGAACCGATCCGTCTCTTGGTGGAGCGTTGGCTGAATCGATTTTAGAAGATTTGAATTACAAAAAATCGGTAGGCATTATCACTACGCATTACATGAATTTGAAAGTGCTTGCTGATAAAACAAAAGGCATCATCAATGGTTCAATGGCTTTCGATGCAAAAAAATTGATTCCACTCTTTCGTTTGGAAGTAGGAAAGCCAGGGAGTTCGTACACATTTGTGGTAGCTGAGCGAAGTGGATTGCCTCCCTCTGTAATTCATAGAGCAAGAAAGAAAGTACAGAAAAATAATTTGTTGTTAGAAGAGTTGCTCAACAAAGTAGAGCATGAAAAAGCAGAGGTAGCTCGATTGATTCAGGTGAATTCGTCTCAAGAAAAAAGATTGAATGAGCTCGTCAACAAATACGAAAAAAACGTGGCACATCAAGAGCATAAAATTGAGCAAAACGAGGAGCGTATCCGTCAAAAAGAATTGCGCATTTCAAAACAATTGGAAGATAAATTCACACGATTTGTGAAAGATTGGAAAGAGGCCAAAAACAAAAAGGCAGTTTTAGATAAATACAACACCAAATTACAAGCGCGAAGAAATGAATTGAGTCAAAAGGATTTATTCAAGCAAGAAGAATTGATCGCTTACAATCGCATTCATTTGAAGAAAGGGGTTCATGTGAAATTAAGAAATGGTGCAGTAGTAGGTAAGGTTGAGAGCGTGAAAGACGACAAAGTAATTGTGATTTTTGGGAATGTAAAAACGACCGCGGAGTTAAAGAATTTGATTGTGGAAGAAAAAAAATCCAAAAAATCAGATGATAAACTGGATGAAAAAAAAACCATCAAAGAGGAAACTAAACATGAGAAAAAACCTGATTTGAAAAAGGAAGTCGAGAAAAAGAAATCTCCCATGCCCCCACGCAAATCCGTTCCTAAACCCTAATTCCCATTAAATTTCATCAACTCGCTCGACTTACTCATATACTTTTGTGCCATGCCAGCATTGCCAGATAATCGGTAGGCTTTGCTCAAATGCTCGGCTGTAGTGAACGATTGAGGAAAGAAGTCCATGTTAAGACGTAACACTTGAATTACATCATCCATCTTACGTTTTTTCATGAGTTCATTAGCAAGTCGAACCAATTGTTCTTCGTTGCTTGGGTAAAGTTGGTTGTTACCTGGATTCATTTGAGCTAATTCCATTTTTAGCAATTCTACTTTTTCTGCAAAGTAGGAATAGGAAATGGTACCATCGGCTAAATCACGTTCGTACATCAACAGCGCTAATGTCAATCCATTTACTTTCTCTGATGGATTCATTGTTCTGAGCGTATTAGCCAACGCTTTGTCACCTTGAACTAAAAAGATGCTGTCTCCGTCGAGGCGGGTAATGTTTTCAAAATTCATGATGGCAGCTAATGCAATCTGCGAATAGTTTTGACTCTCATTTTTAAATCCACCACACTCCGTCTTCCACAAAGTTTTGATCAACGATTGTCCGCCTTCGGTGGGATCAATTTTATTGATAGCACAAGCTAAATTTCCAGCGCCTGCATGGTAGGCGTGCAATACTAAGAGACGAAAATAAATATCAGTTTCTTTGTAAGGAATATTACGACTATCAAGCAGCGATTTTACTTTCGGAATGCAAATTGTAGAAAGAAGTCGAGACGCACCATAGGCAGCTCGTTTTAAATCGCTACGTTCATCTACATACTTGTTCACCTTCAACCCGTATTTTAAAGCAACTGAACGCATGATTTGGAAAGGACCAGCTGCACCAACATAGGACTTTGCTAAATGCTTACCTGGACTTTCAATCAACAAAATTGTTTGTGCATACCAAGGGTCAACGCCATTCTCTTTGAAGTAAGAAACCGCTCTACTAATTATAGGTATACTTTTGCGATGCTCATAAAATTCACTCTTGCCATTTGTAACATAGAGGTCGGAGCTGTAGTCAACACAATAATCTTGTTTTAATCGATTTTTGTAGATGGTCTTTTCGCTTTCAGTTTGACTCAACCAATTTCTATAATTCGAAACTACCAAAGGAGTACGTGTGTTGGCAACATTGATGATGCATGAATCTGGAGAAAGACAAATAATTTGTTTCCAAAAAATAGGTTGAGCAAGGGTATCCCAGCCTTCCGTAAAAAGTTGATAGTTGTTTACGAGTTCAATTTGATTCGTGTCGGAGATGTCAATTAATGTTTTTCGAACCAAGTTCTCTTGCTTTTTTTGAAGCGGACTTGGATTCTGAGCCTCGGCTTTTTGCACTTGATTGCAAGAAAAAAGAAGAGGGATAAGGGCGAAGGAGAGTATATATTTTAAATTGGTTGTAGCGTGCATATTTCTATTTCTAATTTATAACGGTTGAGGAGCTCAGGGGTTACTAAACTCTTCAATGTACTAATTTACAATTTTAGACTTGGTTTTCAAAGCTAATAATATAGAAAACTGCAATTATGTAAGATTTATTATCTTATCAACGTCTTCATGTGGAAAGTGATGCCTTTACTCTGTATAATAGAGGCCAAAGGTCGAAAATTCGGTATTCTGACAACTAAATATTAATTTTGCGTGAAAATAGTCCCAACATGGAAGGTAAGATTTTTAAAGATTCTATTGAAATTACGGTATCGGAAGAGCTAAAACTGTTCATTCGGTCGATGGCTTCGTCTTATCATTTCGTGTTTCAACAGGAAAAGTATGATTTTGTGCATAGGGCCATGCAAATTGATCTCGTGGATCTAATTGGCGTTGCACAGCTTGCCCAACGTTTTGCCGCTCAAAGGGCTAAGGAGAAGATGGAACTATCGAAGGAAGAGATTTATTTGCTGTATACCATGATGGAGATGGTTTGCCGTAGTTTCTTGCACGATGTGGGCGACGATTATAAGATGATAGCCATGAAAGTGAATCAAATTTCAGAGCAGAAGTACAACGAAGTGAGGAGTACGGAATTGTTGATTGCTCAAACACTGTTGCAACAGTTAAAATCTGATTTTGATGAGGATCCGGATTTTGAGGAAATAAGAGAGCGAATTAACTTGATGGATACGTAATTTGAAGATTAGTCGATTTGAAAATTTGAAGATGAAGGGATTTACAATTATTTATCTTCTCTTTTTATTAGAATAAAGTGATTTATTAATGGATTGAGAGTTCAATTTTACAGGATAAAATTAATTGCTTTTGGTTTTTTTAAATCCGCTTTGAATAAAGATAATCTTTAAACACGGAGGTCACAGAGGTTTTCACGGAGTTCACAGATTCAGCTTGAATATGAATGAAACTGAAAATAGAATTATTTACTCTGATATAAAAGCTAATTTACTCAGTTTTCAGTTGTAAAAGAATCAATTGGCAGTATAAAAAACATTAATTTTAGTATAATTTCTCCTTGGACCTCTGTGCAAATCTTTGTGTGCTCTGTGGTTAAAGACAAAGCAATTTGGATGTCGATTATCTTATATTTTATATTAAATTTTTTGGGGTTGTACAGAGAGTACCATTCTAAATTAGAAAAATTAATTGTTTTGACTAAATAAATTTTGTTTTGATTAAGGATTATCTTTAAACACGGAGGTCACAGAGGTTTTCACGGAGGTCACAGTCTTAGTTTGGAATTTAAAAATGGAAAATCGAGTTTGTGTTTTTAAATGGATTTGCCAATCTACCAATTTGCCAATTCACCAATTTTCAAAATATCTCGAGGGTTCTGTTTTGAACTTTTATCGCAAACTCAAACAACGAATCGGCTTCAAAATCGGCGTTTTTAATTTGAGATACTTCGGTAAATTTTCTTTTGTCATCAATAAATAAAGTTCGCATTTGCAAGGCTTTTCCAAAGTCCATGTCACTCGGTGAATTGCCAACCATCAAACTGTTATGAAAATCAATTTCAGGAAAATCTTCCTGTGCACAAAGCCCCATGTAGGGCGAAGGTTTTCTTTTGGAACTGTTTCGGTCTTTATCGGTAGCGGCATACACTTTATGGATGATAATGTCACGATCCAAGCATTGCGCTATCATCTTATCGTGGATGCTGTCGAGCGCTTCTTGGGTCATCAATCCAGCTCCAACACCACGTTGATTGGTAACAACAATTATGCGCTCAAATTTTTCCTGCAATAGTTGTAAAGCATCAAAAATATGTGGCTCAAAAATAAACTGATCCCATGTTTTAACATAGTCGTTGTGAATTTCAGAGTTGATGACTCCATCACGGTCGAGGAATAAGGTAGCTATGCTCACGGGTTGGTTTTAAATAATTGCTCTTCGATGAGTTGACAAATAATATGCCCCATCAAAATATGTGTTTCTTGAATGCGTGGCGTGTCTTTACTTGGTGACATCAGTAAATGATCGCATAAATCTTTCATTTTTCCACCCCCTTCGCCCGTCATGCCTACAGTAATCATTTCTAAATCGCGAGCTTGTTGTAATGCATTGATGATGTTTTTGGAATTGCCAGAGGTAGAGATCCCCACTAAGACATCACCTTTTCTTCCACTAGCTTTTACCATTCGACTGTAAACTACATCGAACGAATAATCATTGGCTACAGCAGTAATGAAGGAGCTGTTTACATGCAAAGCTTCGGAGTATAATGGATCGCGATCGGTATAAAATCTTCCAGATAATTCAGCCGCTAGGTGTTGTGCATCGGCTGCACTACCTCCGTTGCCACAAAAAAGTACTTTGCCACCTGCCCGAAATACGTTGGCGCAAGTGTTGGCAACAATCTGAATATTTTGCTGCATAGCATCGTCTAACAATAATTTTTGCTTGACTTCAATAGAGGCTTTGATGATATTGTGGATGGAATTCATTTGTATACAAAGATAATAAGAGGTTTTTAATTATTTCTATTTTTACTTTTTAACGGGTGGAAGTAACGTCTCAATAAACGATTTCCAAGTGTACTTTTTCTTTTCTTCTTGGATGGCAGGCAAGTAGTTGATCTGATCTTTTTCATCTATGAATCGATTGAGTTGAGCGGTAATACTCATCACATCCGCCTCAGCAACATACCCTGTCTTACCATCTAAAACAATTTCTCCGAGTCCACCTACCTTGGTGACCAACATAGGCTTCTCGAAATGAAAAGCCAACTGCGAAATTCCACTTTGTGTAGCCGTTCGGTAAGTTTGTGTTATGAGATCAGCAATGGAGAAATAATATTTGATTTGTTCGTCGGGAATGTATCGATTGTGGATAATGACTTGTTCTTCGATACCCAGCTTTTTAATTTGTTCGAGATAGGAGGCAGGGTCATCGTAAAATTCACCAGCGATGATGAGTTGGTATTCTTGACGAGCTTTATCCGATTTTGCAAAACTTTCAAGCAGTAAATCTAAGCCTTTGTATTTGCGGATGAGTCCAAAGAAAAGCAAATATTTCCCTTTGGAATTTAATCCTAATTTATTCGCTGCTTCTTCTTTGGAAACGGCTTTTCCATAATGATCATAAACCGGATGCGGACTATAACGGCAAGGGGTATCCGAAAATTGTTTTAGGTCTTGAGTGACTTGGTGCGACATCGACATAAAATCGTCACAAGTATGTGTAAAGTATTT
>JBJXGU010000364.1:0-5626 GCA_046160245.1 Bacteroidia bacterium | reverse complement strand
AAATGATGTGGCCGCAGATAAACTGAAGTGGGACGATCATTCGGATTTAAGAGATAAAGTAGAAATGTTTGAGAAGATTATCAATGAGCTAAGAGGCGAATTAATTGATTTTTTAGCAAAGTATATTTAATCCTTTTATTAATCTTATTCTATGCTTGTGTCGGATTTTTATCGAACTGAGTGGGGAAAAGTATTGATATTTTTGAATTTAATAGATATTAATTTATTAAACTAAATCATTTGACGTTTTTTCAGGTGTAGAACGTGAAGTTTGAGCTAGCCAATGATGTAGTTTTTGGTCGAGAGGTTCTAATAGCGTTCTTTTGAAGTCTAACGGGTGGTGTATCCATGTTGTTTTTTCTAAATTTAAGCTGGAATTACACAAGAATTTTATAAATTTACACCAACTAATTTAGCGTTATGAATTTGACTGACATTAATTGGGCAGGATTTTTCTGCTCATCCTTCCTTGCTATTGTGTTCCTTCAATCGGGAATTGATAAAATTGTAAATCATAAAAAGGAGTTAGGATGGATCCAACAGAAGTTCACAAAAAGTGCACTCTATAAATATGTTGGAGTATTGTTTTATATTCTTACTTTTTCTGAGTTGATTAGTGGAGTGCTCAGTTTTGGTGGGATGATTAACTTGCTCACCAGTAAAGGTCCTTATATTGCCCAATTGGGTGCATGGTTTTCAGCTTTAACATTATTGATGCTAATTTTTGGTCAAAGAATTACCAAAGACTATAGCGGCGCTGCTACTTTGGTTCCCTATTTCATTGTCAGCTTAATTGGATTGTTTTCACTGACCATGCAATTTAATTTATTGGTTCATTAGTTTTTTGATGGTGGTTGTTTTGCCATCATCCATAGAGATGAAATAACAGCCTTTCGATAAATTTAGCTGAAGGTCAATTTTATTTAATGCTCCTTGCATAGTGTTTATACCTTGCTGCAATACCATCTTTCCGCAAACATCATAAATAGAAAGTGTAGCCGAATTGCTATTCTGTGCATAATATACCAACTGAATGGTTTCTCCATTTGAAACTGGATTTGGGAAGACATGAAGAATCGCGTTTTGTGGAATAGTAATATCGCCTAAGTTTAATAAGCTGTTTGCAAGTGCTAAATTAGGTATTCCATATCCTAATAAAGTATCGGGATTTGAATACTGATTGGCACTGCGCTTTATCACTTGAATAATATCCATGTTTGATTTTTGTGACCATGCTTGCCATAAGCAAGCAGCTGCACCGCATAACACCGGACCCGAGAATGAGGTGCCGTTACCTTGCGTCACTTGGTTATTGCTAAAGGGGGTATACAGCCAGGTGTCTTGGCCTTGAGCAGCTACGTCAGGTTTAACTCGGTTGTCAAATGAAGGGCCATTACCGCTAAATGAAGCATAAGCACCACTGAAGTCGACAGCACCGATGGCAAGTATAGAATCGGCATCGGCGGGTGCACTGATGTAATTCCAGGGGCTGTTCCCTTCATTGCCTGCGCTATTTACTACTAGAATTCCTTTTTGCGCAGCCCAATCGGCAGCGATTGTTACTGGATTCGTATTTCCATCCATGTCGGAATAAACATGGTTTTGTGATGGGTCATTGAACTCAGTATAACCTAATGAGGAGTTAATCAAATCAGCACCCGAAGAGTCGGCAAATTCAGCTCCAATAGCCCAATTGTATTCTTCGATAAGGTATTCTGAATTTACATCTTCGGTTCTAAGTAAAATATAATCCGCATGTGGAGCAGTTCCCACTAAAGTATCGGGAACATTGGATGCCATGCAAGAAAGTACTGCTGCACCGTGATAGTGATCGTCGTAAACATCGGATTCATTATCTACAAAATCCCAAGTGTACTTAATTTGGTTATTAGCTCGAAGGCTATCAAAACAAATCATAAAAGGAACATCCAAAAATCCAGCATCTAAAACAGCAATTAATCTACCAGAACCTGTAAATCCTTGGTTGTGCAATGAAACTAGTCCAAGCATATTGGCTTGAATAAAACCATTTCCATAATTAAATGATTGTGTTCCATCAGTGCGTTGTGCCACTGAAGATGGATGAACATCTTTAATTAAATGATCGAATTTGTTGGTGAGATCGGGGTTGGGTTTTGGCTTACTTACATTCTGCACATTGAGCACATAAGGAAGTTGATTAATAGCGGTGAGGACAGAGGGGTTTGTAGTTTCGATGATGGCTGCATTAAACCACTTGCTCGAACGCATCACAGAAGCTCCTGTACCAGCAACTCCAGTGATGTATTGTGGATTCACGGGAAGATCACTTTGGTCAATCGAAATATTTTGATTGATTCGTCTGTTAATGGCTCGTTGAGAGAGATAATTCAATGGTGTCGAAACGGAAAATGGCGAGTTGTTTTTATCACTAAAAAAAATGATGTAACGATCTTGAGCAAATGCTTGCTGTATGCAAGAAAAGGTTAGGAAGGTAAGAAGTAATTTTAGTTTCATGGAGTGTAAGCAGTTAATTTTTCAGTGTAGATTGAGCCAGCTATGGTGTCAAAATCTAATGTGTCTATTATAACGAATTTAAGGTCGGAAACGAGGCGATAATACATTCCAATATTTTTCGCATATTTTTCCATGCCGTAAAGATCAGCTATTCTACTATTAAGTTCATCTGATTCGTAAACTTTAATGGTTTCATCAAATTGGAAGAGGTCAGTAGCATCGGGCACTCCAACGGCTATATATTCAAAATCTAGTGGATTTTTTGTGTTATAAGTGTTTCCATTCCAAGAAGAACCGATAGTAGCTGGAAAAACTAATTTTAAGATCCGAATATTATTTTCCACCGACTCTGCCTTTTGATAGTCGCGACAGGAGGAGCCTACATTATAAATAATCCATTGGCCTTGTTGATTCTTTTTAAATCTTTCAATTCGTTGTGCTCTTCTCCCCATAAGATCTATAAACGATCCTGCAATTACTTCTTTAATTACATAACTGATGGTATCACGTGTATGTGCAAATTCATCCCAATAAACAGAATCTATTTGATAATATCTGGTCAAGCCCGAATCAATCGGAAAATAGGCTAACGTGGAATCATCAATGATGATTGAATTGCTATCCTTTTTGCAAGCAGAGAAAAACCAAATACAGGTGAAGGTAAATCCGAAAATCAGATATTTTTTCATTTTATAGCTTTTGCTTCTTAGATGGATTCATCTAAAGTAAGCAAAAAATTGGAATTCCAATTAATGTTTCGAAAGAAAATGGAATGAAGAATGGAAATAGTAACCTATCCTGACAAACGAGGTGAAAATTGTTAATTATGTGACCGTTAAAAACAAGACCAATGAGAAATTCTCAGCTCAATGCAACGATTAGAAATTATAGGAATACAACTTTTCAGTGTAAATGTAACCGGATGTAGTGTCCCCGGTAATAAAGTTGAATTCAATGTCTGAAATTAATCGGTAGTACATGCCCACATTTCTCGCGTATTTTTCTTCTGCATAATAATCACTGAGTAAATTAGCCGGTTCGTCGTCTTCTTGAACGCGTACGGTTTCGGTAAAATTTAAATTAGCACTAGAGCCTGGAATGTTTACCGCAATGTATTCATAGTTTCTTGGCGTTAAAGTATTGTATGCATTTCCATTCCACTTAATTCCTGGAGCAATGGAAAAGGCTAACTTTACTAAACGAATATTATCTTCAACTTTCTCGGCGCGTTGTCCATTTCTGTGTGATGACCAAACTTTGTAGATAATCCAATTTCCGGTCAGGTCTTGTTTAAACCTTTCAATTCGTTGGGCTAATCTACCTTGATTATCAATAAATGTTCCTGCAATCACTTCTTTCAATCCATAGTGAATGGTATCACGAGTTTGAGTAAATGGATCCCAGAAAACTGAATCAACTTCATAATATCGCGTCAAACCTGAGTCAATAGGAAAATATTGTTGCGTTAAATCTACGGGGATGACTGTTGCGTTATCGTCCTCCTTTTTACAAGAGGCAATGAACAAAATAAATGCGATTCCTAAAGTTGAAAGCGAGAGTTTTTTCATTTTATTGATTTAACACCTTTTTTACGTGTGAAAGGATAAAAAGTTTAACTTATAGTCGATTTTTCTATAAATCCCCCCGCAACCACATCATCTCCTTCATAAAACACTGCACTTTGACCTGGAGCCACTGATTTCACTGGTGCATGAAAATGAACCCTCATTTCATTACCGCTTTGACTGATAGAACTCATGGTGCCTGGATCTTTATACCTCACTTTAGAGAGTACTTCCAGTTGATCGGGAATGCTAGCGTACTTTACTAAATTAATATTTCGAACCAGCATTTCTTCGCGATTTAAGTCAGCCATATCACCGAGAATGACCGTATTGGTTTCAGGTTGAATCTCGGTTACAAACAAAGCTTCACCTACTGCTATTTCCAACCCTTTTCTTTGTCCAATAGTATAAAAAGGATACCCTCTGTGCTTGCCTAATATTTTTCCGTTTTTATCAATGAAATTACCACCTTCTAAACTAGTTTCTAATTCGGGAACTCTATTTTTTAAGAAGGCACGATAATCGTTATCCGGAATAAAACAAATTTCATAACTCTCACTTTTATTGGCTAATTCATGCAAGCCCATATCACGTGCCATCTGTCGAATCGCACTTTTTTCCATGCCGCCCACGGGAAACATGGTTCGTGATAAACACTCCTGAGTAACACCCCACAATACATAGCTTTGATCTTTGGTTGGATCTTGCCCTTTTGAAATCACATAGCGCCCGTTCAACTCTCTGACTTTTGCATAGTGTCCGGTTGCAATGAATTCGCAATTCAACATATCAGCCCGCTTTAACAGGGCCTCCCATTTGATATGGGTGTTGCACATCACACATGGATTTGGAGTTCTTCCGGCAAGGTATTCATCCACAAAATTGTCAATCACCGACTCACCAAATTCACCTCTGATGTCTAAAATATAATGGGGAAAACCATACTCCACAGCAATGCTTCTCGCATCGTTAATGGAGTCTAAACTACAACAACCGGTCTCCTTTGAATTTACTCCTGAAGAGGCATAATCCCATGTTTTCATGGTCAACCCAATCACTTCATATCCTTGCTGATGAAGCATGATGGCTGCCACCGAACTATCGATGCCGCCACTCATAGCCATTAAAACTCTACCTTTCTTATTCATGAATTCCTGCAAAGATAGGGAAAAACAAATTTATTGAACTGTAAATATTTAACTGTCAAAAGGTTAATTGTTAATTGGCAATCAATCCTTTAAATTGGATTTCAAATAAATTCTTGTAGTGTCCTCCTTTAGCTAAAAGCTCCAAATGATTGCCGCTTTCTACAATTTCACCTTTTTCCATCACTATGATTCGATCAGCATTTTGAATGGTAGCTAATCGATGTGCGATGACAATGGATGTTCTTTTGGATGTTAAACTTTCGGTTGCTTTCGTAATAATTTCTTCTGTGTCGGAGTCGATGCTAGAAGTTGCTTCATCGAGAATTAAGATGGATGGATTATAAGCATAAGCTCGAACAAAGGAAATCAATTGTCGCTGACCGGTAGATAAAACACCGCCGCGTTCTTGAACAACGA
>JBJXGU010000363.1:0-21741 GCA_046160245.1 Bacteroidia bacterium | reverse complement strand
TGAAGCATTTGAAGGAAGCCCGGCATATGGTGTAAATAAATCTCAAAAAAACCAAAGAGAATCTTAGAGCCTCAGCGACAAAAAAGCGAAGAGAACCTTAGCGCCTCGAAGCGCAGCCTTTGCGTCTCGAAGCGAGAAAATTTAGGCACGACGAATTCAATATTTGAGTATAATTAAATAGTAGTCAACTAATAGTTCAAGCCTCTCCCCCTAACCCCCTCTCCAGAGGCGAGGGGGAAGAGAATATAATATTTATCACATAAAATTTGGAATTAACCATAGAAATCTTTGCGAGGAAAAAACTAAGGCGCAAAGCTCTTCTCTTTTAAGGGCGCAAATGCAAAAGGGGAAATCGATGTTTGAGGCGCGGAGAAAAAAATTAACTAAACACATTAACTCAAGATTATTTCAAGCTGATCAGAACACAAAGTCGAAAAAAAGTATGAATCATCCATTACATATCACCAATTCACTTTCCCGACAGAAAGAACAATTCATTCCACTTAATTCCCCTTTTGTTGGTCTTTATGTGTGTGGTCCTACCGTGTATGGCGAAGCTCATTTGGGACATGCTCGCCCTTACATCACTTTTGATGTGTTGAATCGTTACATGCAACACCTCGGTTATAAAGTGCGCTATGTGCGTAACATCACTGACGTGGGTCATCTCGAGAATGATGCCGATGAAGGCGAAGATAAAATTGCAAAGAAAGCTCGCCTCGAACAATTGGAACCGATGGAAATTGTGGAACTGTATACGAACAGTTTTCATGATTCGATGCGCGCACTCAATAACATGCCTCCAGGAATTGAACCACGTGCAAGCGGACATATCATTGAGCAAATTGCAATGGTGAATCAAATCATTGCTAAAGGTTACGCCTATGAGTCGAATGGCTCAGTTTATTTTGATGTGATCAATTACAGTAAATCGAATGACTACGGCAAATTAAGCGGTCGAATTATTGAAGATTTAATTGCCGGTTCAGGAAGTGAAAGACGTGAGTTGGAAGGGCAAGAGGAGAAGCGAAATCCTGCCGATTTTGCCCTGTGGAAGAAAGCATCGCCAGAACATATCATGCGTTGGCCATCGCCATGGAGTGATGGTTTTCCAGGATGGCATATCGAATGTTCAGCAATGAGTAAAAAATATTTAGGCGAGACTTTCGATATTCACGGTGGTGGAATGGATTTATTATTTCCGCATCATGAAAGTGAAATTGCGCAGTCGAAGGGAAGTTGCGGAAAAGCCCCCGTGAAGTATTGGATGCACAATAATATGATTACAATCAACGGACAAAAGATGGGAAAATCGTTAGGTAATTTTATTACGCTTCGCGAATTATTTACAGGAGAGCATAAGTTGTTGACGCAATCGTACAGTCCGATGACGATTCGCTTTTTTATTATGCAAGCACATTATCGCAGTACACTTGATTTTAGTAACGAAGGACTACAAGCGGCTGAGAAAGGAATGAGTAAATTATTAGTTGCCGCCGCATTAACGAGTAAGCTTAAGCCATCTGCAACTTCTACTTCCGAAGTGAAGGCAGTGCGAGAAAATGCATATGCTGCATTGAATGATGATTTGAATACTGCTATGGCCATCTCACATTTATTTGAAGGAGTAAGAATCATTAATTCCGTTTATGCAGGGATGGAACAACTGACCGCCGACGATATCGCTCATCTTACTGAAACCATGAATTTATTTGCGTATCAATTGTTGGGATTGAAAGATGAAGTAGTTGCTTCTGGTGATGAATTAGAGGGCGTGATGCAATTATTACTTTCACTTCGCGCTGATGCGAAATCAAAAAAAGATTTTGCTACCTCCGATCGAATTCGTGATGAGTTGATCAAGTTAAACTTTACTATTAAAGATGAAAAAGATGGTACGATCTGGACAAAGTCATAAGTCGCGTATTCTTTTTGCTTCTTTTGCTGCACTTGTTTTTATAAGTTGTAATGGATGCGATTCCTCATCGAATAAACCATCTACCTCAACCCCACCTTCTACTGTGATGGTTCAAGTAAATACACCAAAGTTTAATGCCGATTCAGCATTTGCTTTTGTAAAACAACAAGTTGATTTTGGTCCGCGCATTCCGAATACTAAGGCGCATGTAGATTGTGGAAATTGGATGATCGATAAACTGAAAGAGTTTGCGGACACGGTCATTGTGCAATCATTTCAAGTGCGTGCCTTTGATGGAAAAGTGTTGAATAGTAGAAATATTGTTGGTTCGTTTCATCCCGACTTAGGTAATCGGATTATGCTCTGTGCGCATTGGGATACTCGCCCTTTTGCAGATCAAGATACACAACGAAAGAATGAACCCATCGATGGTGCTAACGACGGCGCAAGTGGAGTAGGAGTGTTGTTAGAAGTGGCTCGGCAATTATCGATTACAAATCCAAAAGTTGGAATTGATATTGTTCTGTTTGATGTTGAAGATTATGGTCAGCCTGACGAAAGCGAATTTCCTACGATGGAAGATTCATATTGCTTAGGTTCGCAGCATTGGGCGAAGAATTTACATCTCCCGAATTACGTTGCACGCTATGGAATTTTATTGGATATGGTGGGAAGTGCAAACATCCAATTCAATAAGGAAGGAACCAGTATGCAGTACGCTGCTGATATTGTCGACAAAGTTTGGAGAATAGCAGAAGCTACAGGCTTTGGTGCACATTTCATCAATCAACAGCGAAATGGAATCATCGACGATCATTATTACATCAACAAAATGCTAGGATTTAAAGTGATTGATTTGATTCACTTCGAAGAAAGTTCTCCTTCTAAGTTCTGGAAGCATTGGCATACGCACGAAGACACCATCGATAAAATCGATAAGAACAGTTTGTATGTTACTGGACAAACTTTGTTAGAAGTTTTGTTTCGAGAAGTGCCTTTGTAAGTTAAATTAATTTTTTTTAAATTAAACTTTGTATAAGAAATACATCAAAATTAGCTAGACACAAAACAATAATATTTATTATAAAATGCGATTATTCATTCTTCTTTTCACTTTTCTCATTCACTTTCACGATGTGAATGCTCAATATCCTGCGGGTCAAAATCAAGGTGGACAAAGACCCGACAGCGCACGTTTCAGAGCGATGATGAAGGATTCTTCTTTTATGAGAAATATGGCCCCTATTGGAAAAGTAATAGGTGTATTGAGGGATTCATCTACCCGACAACCACTCGAGTTTGCATCCATTGCCTTGTTAAAAGTAAAGGATAGTACCGCCGTTGGAGGATCGTTAACCGATGAAAAAGGTCAGTTTAGAATGGAAGATGTGATGCCTGGAAGATATTTTATTCGCATTACTTCCATTGGATATCGTCAGCTAGATTCAAAACCTTTTATGCTAAATCCGCAAGAGCCATTAAAAGATTTTGGAAGTGTGTGGATGCCGCCATCTAGTAGAGTGTTGAAAGAAACAGAAATTGTTGGTGAGAAAGTGGAGTATGTGAATTCTCTAGATAAAAAAGTTTACAATGTCGATAAGTCAATGATTAATGCTGGAGGATCAGCAAGCGAGGTGCTTCAAAATATTCCTTCTGTGAATGTGGATATTGATGGAAAAATTAGTTTGCGAGGTAGTGAGCAAGTAACGATTTTGATTGATGGAAAACCTGCCGGATTAACAGGAGATAATAGAGGATCTATCTTGCAACAATTACCTGCCGGAACCATTGATCAAATTGAAGTCATTACTAATCCCTCTGCGAAGTACGATGCTGAAGGGACTTCAGGAATCATCAACATCAAAACTAAGAAAGATAAAAATTCAGGGATCAACGGTACGGCCACTATTGGCGCTGGTACCAGAGATAAATACAATGCATCATTGAATTTAAATCGTCGTACGAAGAAAAATAATCTTTATTTCAATTATTCCATTCGTGATGATCGTAGAACCAATGAGGGAAATAGTTTTCGTACCAATACATTTGGCCTTGACACCAGTTATGTGATTAATTGGCACGATGGATACAATGATAATTTTTCGCATAATTTAAAAGCGGGGTTGGACTTGTATTTAAACGATTACAATACCTTAGGATTCTCTGGAGGATATAATATGCGCGATGAAAAACGGAGAGAGCTATCCTTTAATGCGACACAAGATGTAGATCGCATGACGATGAGTTCGTTCAGTCGACTTTCAAAATCGACAGAGAAAAGTAGTATTATAGATGGAAGCATCGATTTTCGTCATACGTATGCAAACAGTAAAAGAGAACTAACGGCATCGGGTAACCTAAATGTAAACGAAACTGATGATCAAAATGTGCTGAATACTTTTTTTCCAGCACCTACTAGCCAATTGCGTCAACGAATCAATACAAAAGGTCTTTCGTACAGCGGCGTTGCGCAGATGGATTATGTGCATCCTTTTGAAAATTCGAAAATTGAAACTGGAATCAAAGCAACATTGCGTAATAACGATAGTGAGCAAAGCTCCGATCGTTATGATTTCGACAATGATAATTTCAATGTCGATTCATTATTCAGCGATCAATTTATTTTTACAGAATGGGTATATGCTGGATATTTGCAATGGAGTGGTCGCTTTAAGTTGTTCGAGTTAAGTGCAGGATTACGTGCCGAGCAAACATTAATTAATGGAGACTCGAAAAGTGCGGATACAACTTTCACTCGTGATTTTATCAATCTGTTTCCATCAGCAGCAATTAAATATCGCATCCGTGAAGGAAAGGATCTCCAATTGAGTTATTCGCGTCGGATAAATCGTCCGAGAGAACGACAATTAAATCCTTTCAGAAGTGTATCTGATTCGTTGAATGTGTTTGTTGGAAATCCAAGTATATTTCCCGAGTTAACACATTCCTTGGAGTTAGGTTTTACAAGTGTTTATGGAAATACGAATGTGAGTGCAAATTTGTATTATCGAAATACGAGCGACAATACACAACGTTTTAGAACGGTAGATTCTATTACGAATATCTCTACTCAAACTTTTGTGAACTATAAAACGGCTGAGAATATGGGTGCAGAATTAACATTACGAAATACATTTTTGAAAATATTTACTTCTTCTGCAACTTTTACTCTTTTCTATAATAAAGTGGATGCTTCTAATGTGCAAAGTGATTTAGCGAGTGAAGTGTGGAGTGGCGATATTCGTGGTTCAGTATCCACCAAAGTAAGCAAGCAGTTTTCATTTCAATTAACAGCAAATTACATGGCTCCCAGAAAGCAACCTCAAGGAACTTTTAAAGGGATGAGCGGCGTCGACTTAGGCTTTAAGTATGATTTCAAAGGAGGAATATGGTCCTTAGGCGGTTCAATTTCTGATGTGTTTGATAACCGAGAGTTTAATATTGATAATACGGGTACAGGCTTCCGTCAGGAAATGGTTCGTAAGCGAGAGACTAGAGTAGGAAATTTAACCCTAAGCTATCGTTTCGGAAAGATGGAGCAAGGACGCGATCGTCGTAAACAAGGGAGTCGTCCCCAAGACTCAGGCCAGCAGAATGATATGATGGATTTTTAAGGTTGGAAATTCAATTATTTACAATCTCTTGAGTGCGATTCCGTTTAGTTCTTTAAAAATTGGTTTGTGAGGGTATATTCTCTGCTGATTATTGAATTATGCACTTAAATCTTTTATAATTTTGCCCATATGCCGAAATCACCTTCCGCCACTTCTGCAAAGAAATATGTGAAATATATTTGGATGATTGTAGTGGCACCCGTTGCACTTATCTTTCTTATTGTTGCCCTCACCGCCTTTGGAATTTTTGGTGATCTCCCCACTTTCGAAGAACTCGAAAATCCCAACAGTAGTTTAGCGAGTGAAATTTATTCATCCGATTCACGTACGCTGGGAAAATATTATATTCAGAATCGCGTGAATGTACATTATCGTGATTTGTCACCTTCACTCGTGAATGCGTTGAAAGCGACAGAGGATGTGCGTTTCGAGGAACATTCCGGAATAGATATTAAAGGGTTGATGCGTGTCTTTGTAAAGACGATCATTTTGCAACAAGATGCCGGTGGAGGAAGTACTATCACGCAACAGCTTGCAAAAAATCTTTTTCCGCGTGAGAATATGAATAAGATCAAACTTATTTTTCGAAAGCTGAAGGAATGGATCATCGCCGTGAAGCTGGAACGCAACTATACCAAGAATGAAATTTTGGCAATGTATTTAAATACCGTAGAGTTTGGAAATAATGCGTACGGAATTAAATCGGCATGTACTACGTATTTTGGAAAGAATACGAGTGAAGTGAGTGTGGAAGAAGCCGCATTGTTAATCGGTTTATTGCAAGCGCCTACTCGATACAATCCGGTGAGAAATGTTGAAAGCGCTACGTTTAGAAGAAATACGGTGATTGGTCAGCTGTCGAAATATAAATTTATTTCAACAGAAGAAAAGGATTCATTAATCAAACTTCCCATCAAATTAAATTTCCATCAGGAAGGACATACCGAAGGATTGGCTCAATATTTCCGTGAAGTGTTGCGTCAAGAATTATTGAAGTGGTGCAAGGATCATAAGAAAGCGGACGGAAAACCTTATAATTTGTATCGCGACGGCCTGCGTGTTTATACTACCATCGATTCACGGATGCAGCGTTATGCAGAAGAAGCGATGAAAGAGCATATGACTGATCTTCAAAAAACATTTGTCGATCATTGGAAGGGAAGAACAGCTTGGTCAGATCAACCTCAAATTATTGAGGATGCCATGAAGAAAAGCGAACGTTATCGTAATTTGAAGGAGGAAGGAAAAAGTGAGAAAGACATCAAGAAAATTTTCGATACGAAAACAGAGATGCGCGTTTTTACGTGGAAAGGAGAACGCGATACAACCATGACACCACTTGATTCCATCAAGTATTATAAATTATTTTATCAAATTGGATTTATGTCAATGGAACCGCAAACAGGTTACATCCGTGCATGGGTAGGCGGAAATGATTATAAATATTTTCAGTATGATCACGTGAAAGATGGAAAGCGTCAGGTGGGTTCAACCTTTAAACCATTTTTATATACCTTAGCAATGCAAGAGGGATATTCTCCTTGCTATGAGTTACCCAATACTCCTGTGACGATTATCGACGAAGCGGGTGTTCCTTGGACCCCTTCCAACTCCGATGGAAAATACGGCGGAATGTTATCACTGAAAGAAGCATTAGCCGAATCTGTGAATTGCATTTCTGCCTACTTGATGAAACAATTTGGTCCGGATGCTGTGGTGCAAGTTGCACGTAAGATGGGCATCACTTCTCCTCTTGATCCTGTTCCTTCCTTGGCATTAGGAACAGCAGATGTATCCGTATTTGAAATGGTAGCAGCCTATAGCACCTTTGCAAACAAAGGCGTGTATACCGAACCACAATATATTTTACGAATTGAAGATAAGAATGGAGCGGTGTTGCAAGATTTTGTTCCGCGAAAAGTGGAAGCCATCAGTGAAGAAACTGCATACCTGGTATTAAATTTAATGAAGGGCGTTACGCTCTTTGGTACCGGTGCACGTTTGCGTGGTTCTAAGTATGGATTTACAAATCACATTGCAGGAAAAACAGGAACAACACAGAACAATAGTGATGGTTGGTTCATGGGCATCACTCCCGAGTTAGTGAGTGGTGCTTGGGCAGGTTGTGAAGATCGATCCATTCATTTCCGTACCACACAACTCGGACAAGGAGCTAATGTTGCTTTACCCATTTGGGGTTTGTATATGAAAAAGGTGTATGCTGATCCTACCTTGAATTATTCTAAAGGCGATTTTGAAATACCGCAAAAGCCACTGGGTGTAGAGCTCGACTGCAAGCAATATAAAAAGCCTGCAGAACAGCAAAATGGAGGAACAGACTTTGGAATTTGAATCTCATTTGGTAGTAAGCATTGAATCATCCGAAATTATTATTTTTGAATTAAGCATATCAAAAAATTATGAATAAAGTAGTAAAAAATGCAGACGAGGCAATTAAGGATTTAACGGATAACCTCGTGATCATGCTTGGCGGATTTGGTCTATGTGGAATTCCGGAGAATTGTATCACCGCATTAGTTAAAAAAGGGTCCAAAGGTCTTACATGTATTTCTAATAATGCAGGTGTGGATGATTTCGGAATTGGGTTGATGCTAAAAACGCGTCAGGTCAAAAAAATGATTTCATCTTACGTGGGTGAGAATGCCGAATTCGAAAGACAATTATTAAGTGGGGAATTAGAAGTAGATTTAATTCCACAAGGTACCTTAGCTACAAGATGCATGGCAGCTGCGTATGGAATGCCCGCTGTTTGGCTACGTGCTGGTGTGGGAACCGAAGTGGCTATAGGAAAAGAAGTGCGTAACTTCAATGGTGTTGATCATTTGTTAGAATACGCCTTTGATGCCGATTTCGCCTTAGTAAAAGCCTGGAAAGGGGATACACACGGTAATCTCATCTTCCGTAAAACCACACGCAACTTCAATATGCAAATGGCGATGGCAGGAAAAATTACGGTGGCAGAAGTGGAAGAATTAGTTCCCGCCGGCGAACTTGATCCCGACCAAATTCATGTCCCCGGAATTTATGTACAACGTATTTTCCAAGGCAGTAATTATGAGAAACGAATTGAGCAAAGAACCGTGCGAAAAATTTGAAAATGTTTTAATTTGAAGATTTGAAAATGTGATAGCTTTCGGATGATTTTGATTTTTTTTGGAATTTGAAGGTAATTGTATTAATTTTGATTTGTAATAAATTAGGCTTGGTTTTGTTTCCGGCCTTAACATTTAAAAAATGATTTGAAATGAGAAATGATAAAACTGAAAACATCATAGTAAAGAAGACATTCAATTTTGCGTTGCAGATTATTGATTATACTGAAGCACTAAAAGAAGAGCGAAAGTATAGGTTGGCGGATCAATTATTTAGATCGGGAACAAGCATAGGAGCCAATGTAAAGGAATCTCAGAATGCAGAGAGTAAAAGGGATTTCATTCACAAAATGAAAATAGCAGCTAAAGAAGCAGATGAAACTGAGTATTGGTTAGAACTTTGTGAAGCTTCATCTAAGTATCCAACTAATGAAATTCTTCTTGGAGAAACACGAGCTATCATTCGGATATTGTCTAAAATAATTTCAACGTCAAAGAAGGATTTTGTTTAATTTGAAAATGATGATAATTTGAAGATTTGAAAATGGGTTTGATTTAAAATTGCGAATTTTCGCAATCTAGTTGGTTTTGCTCTAGGACGAGATTTATTTGAAACTGTGTTTGTTTTGTACTTATAGGGTTGATTTAAAGTTCATCTTTTTGAACTTTGATGAATTCGCTAATTATTGATTGTGAGATAGTTCATGAGATGCAGTTTTGGGATTTGAGTTTAAATATAAAATATACATATGAATAGTTAGTTTATATTTGTACCTAAAATAATGTGTTGTTTTAGTAAAAGAGGTGATTATTTGTATTGAGTAAATTATACATTAAAACAAATTAGAGCTCAAGCGACCTAGAACATCATTTTCAAATTTTCAAATTATAAAATCTTCAAATTATTATGCTCGATAAAATTGGCATAGCCAAACGCATTGCAAAAGAAGTAAAAGACGGTTACTATGTCAACCTTGGCATTGGTATCCCAACGTTAGTAGCAAACTATATTCCCGAAGGAGTAAACGTTACTTTACAGTCGGAGAACGGAATGCTTGGCATGGGGCCCTTTCCTTTTGAAGGCGAAGAAGACGCTGACTTGATAAATGCAGGAAAGCAAACCATCACCGAAGTTCCCGGCACCGCTTATTTCGATTCCGCTTTAAGCTTCGGAATGATTCGCGCTGGAAAAGTAGATCTCACCATTTTAGGTGCTATGGAGGTAAGTGAGAATGGAGACATCGCCAATTGGAAAATTCCGGGCAAGATGGTCAAAGGAATGGGCGGAGCGATGGACTTAGTAGCTGCTGCACAAAATATTATTGTGGCGATGCAACATGTCAACAAAGCCGGCGAAAGCAAATTATTACCTTCATGTACTTTACCACTCACAGGAGTAAAATGTGTGAAGAAAATTGTGACGGAGCTTGCTGTTTTAGAAGTAGTATCCGGCGAGGGTTTTGTTTTATTAGAACGAGCACCCGGTGTAACGGTGGAGGATATCCGAAAAGCTACGGCTGGAAAGTTGGTGGTGAGAGGCGAGGTGCCGGAAATGGTAATTGATTAATTGAAGTATGAAAATTTCTACACCGAGCAAAGGCATCCAAGCTGTCATGATAGTTGGATTGCTCTTTCTTTTATATTTTGGTTTAGGAATTTTTAAGACTATTCCATTACGACCCCAATCTATACATCAATGGGCTCAGTGCGATCGGGCTTCTGTTGCTTTAAATTATGCACAGGAAAGTATGAATTTTTTTCTTCCACGAGTGCATAACCTCGATAATGGAACAGGTATCACCGGGATGGAATTTCCTTTTGTAAATTATTCGGTGGGTGTGTTGTATAGAATTTTTGGGGTGCATGAATATTTATACCGGCTATTCGTATTAAGTTTTTTTACATGCGGACTTATTTTTGCTTTTCTTATTGCAAAAAAATTTACCAAACATTTTTATTTTAGTGCAGGCATTATGCTTTTATTTGCATGTTCACCCTTATTGGCTTTTTATGGTTCAAACTTTTTACCTGAACCGGTTAGCCTTGCTTTGTCTATCATGGCGTGGTATACACTGATTCAAGCATCAGAGAGTGCAAAAAAGAATAAATGGTTATTGCTATGGTGTATCTTTTTTAGTTTGGCAGCACTTATAAAGATATCGGCGCTTGTCAATTTACCAGCGATGGTGGTTTTTTATTATTTTCAAAGCCCGGATAACCAACGATGGAAAAGTAGCCTGCCGATTGTTTTGGGATCATTTCTTATCGTGGTACTCACATTTTCGTGGTATAAGTATGCTATCATTTTAAGTGAAGCCCAGCATTCTGAAATGTTTCTATTACAATCACGTCCGCCACAAAGCTTAGAGGAGTTTAAAGAAGTTTGGTCTGAAGTATATAAAATATGGTGGGAGCGGGTATATGAAAATGTACTTTTGTTTATGGTGTTGGCAGGAGTTGTCGGAGCATTATTTTTAAAAAGTTTACGCGAATCTCGGTTATTGATAATTGTGATAGTATTAATGGCAACCATTGCTGTATTCTTGTACTTAATGTGGCTACAGTTACAACATCATGATTATTATATGATCCCGCTTTACACCTTAATTTTATTTAGCATGATAATAACTGTGGAGTTTTTGAGAAAGTTCAAGGCAAAATGGATCACTGTCACTTTAGCGTTATTGATGTTGTTTGGCATTTCATTCCAGTTTGCAATGGCGAAAAATCATTTACGTACCAGCTATAAAATTGATTCATGGAAATACGGCTCTCTTCATTTTAATAATTATTTCGACTTAGAGTCTATCTTATTAAGTTCAGGAGTAAAGCCAAATGATAAAGTGATAAGTGTATTTGATCATAGCCCGGAAATCTCATTATATTTAATGAACAGAAAAGGGGTGACTGTCTCCTACCGAAAAAGTAAATTTGTTTTTAGAACCTATCTGAACTCGGGTCAATTTAATTATATTGTATATAATACACAAAGTAATTACGATGATATATCGTTTAATTCGGTAGGATATCCTCTTAAGGAAATATTCAATAATAAAGTTATTATTATTTATAAAATCGAGTTAGATAGTTTATCAAATAAAATTCAAGTCAACACTCCAATTATGCTCTCACCATGGAACTAAGTATTATCATTCCTATTTATAATGAAGAAGGTAACTTACCAAAATTATATGATCGGCTAACTAAAGTTGCCAATTCTCTAAATGTTAGTTATGAATTAATATTTGTTAATGATGGGAGTAGAGATAATTCTCTTCCATTGATAATTTCATTTGCTAATCAAGATAAACATGTTAAATATATAAATTTTTCTCGCAATTTCGGTCATCAAATTGCAGTTACAGCTGGAATAGATTATTGTAAAGGAGAGGCTGTAGCAATTATAGATGCCGACCTTCAGGATCCTCCTGAATTGATATTAGAACTTTATAAAAAAATGGAGGAGGGTTATCAAGTAATTTATGCTCAACGACGAAGTCGTTCCGGTGAGAGCTTTATGAAAAAGCTTACTGCGAAAATGTTTTATCGAATTCTATCCAAAATTACTTCAATACAGATTCCGGTTGACACAGGTGATTTTCGAATTATGCATAGAAAAATTGTTGACGTGTTGAAACAAATGCCAGAGCAGCAGAAATATCTTCGAGGTCAAATAGCATGGGCTGGATTTAGCCAAACATATATACTTTATGATCGAGATGAACGCAATGCAGGGGCTACTGGTTATACCTATAAAAAAATGATTCGTTTAGCATTAGACGGCATTACGGGATTCTCTAATTTACCTTTGAAATTCGCAACCATAGCAGGATTTATTGTTTCAGGTATTACTTTTTTAATTAGTTTGTATGCACTCTATGCCAGATTCGTGAGTAAAGATTTTGTTCCTGGTTGGACTTCTTTAATATTAGCAGTATTATTTATTGGAGGAGTACAATTAATTTCTATCGGAATTATTGGAGAGTATATCAGCAGGATGAGTGCCAATGTTAGAAATAGACCAGTTTATGTAGTTGAGAAATCAAATATTACAAGTCAAGATTAAATCTAATCGCAACTAGTGATTTGTTAAATATTGAGCTGTTTTTGGTGTGATGACTTTGTCATTTTCAAGCACCCAAATAACATCTCTTTTTAATTGTTCATCAAAACTAATATTGTTCTTTTTAGCTTTTTCTTGAATTGATTTGTACCAATCTGGAGTATTAATAATTTCAGCTGATTTTAATTTTAATTTTTCAAACCCGTCTGCTATTTCATCTTGCGTAATAGGTGTTTCTTTAATTTTCGTTATTTGAATTACCCAATAATTATTTTCATTAATTACATAGTTAAAGAGATAGAATTTTTCCAAATGGATTAAAACAGGGGATTCACAAATTAGTAAAATCTCATTTAATTCAAAAACCTCTTCATAGTATTTTTTGGAAATATCAAAACCTTCTAATTTGTATTTCAAATAATAATATTCAAGTGAAGAATTATATGATTGATGTACAACAGATACTTTCTTATTAGAATTTGTTTTACTAAGATAATCTGAAATTCTATTTCCAAAAAAAAGTTCAGGGTAGGTCCCTTCTCTATTCGCTTTTACAGAAGTGTTGTTAATATTTTTATAAGGAACTTTGAAATAGAAAAGAAGAAGTGGAAACAAAATAATGTAAACTCCATATTCTTTAGAAGCAATTATTGGCAAAATTCGTTTTGTTTTTTGAACCAATGTGGAGAAACCAAGACCAATTATAATTGCAAAATGAGGATACGCCGGAGCAATATACCAAGGAAGTTTTGTACTGGAGATGGAATGAATCAGTAAAAATAGGAAGCAAACAAAAAGTGTATAATAAAAGAATTGTTTTTGGACTTTCGATTCATTGAAAATAGTAATAATACTACTAGCTATAATACAAAAAAACCATCCATCAACTCCTCTTTCGTAGAGGGATATAAAATAGAAAGAAAATTTTTCTCCATGACCTTCTGCAGATTGCAAGTATCTATTCGCAATTTCATTATTGAAAACAATTGATAAAAAATCAGGATTAGAATATTCACGTAATAAATAATATGAAAAACTAAAGATAATTGCCAAGGAAGTTATAAGTATTATTTTATTTTGAACAAGAAGTTTAAATCCGTTTTTCTTAGAAATAAAATATAGAAAGGCTCCCGGCAATACTATACCAGCAGCAATTCCTTTAGTAAGAAATGCAAATGTGAGTACTAAACCACCCAATAGAATAAGGTTGCTTTTATTTTTATGAAAGCCTATAAAAAATAATGTGGTGGCTATAAACGTAAACATGGTTAACATACTATCAAAATCTCCATTTCTGGCAACATGATATTCGACAAAACCATAAAAACTTACTAATGATAAAGATGATATAGTGGCTCCTACAATATCTTTTAAATAATTAGTGAAAAAAATGAATATAAATATTGCTAGGATGTATGCACTAAGTGCAGAAGGGAACCGTACTCCAAATTCATTTTGTCCAAATATTTTAGTACTTGTAATAATACTCCAAGTAAGAAATAGCGGTTTCGTATTCCACATGTCTGGTTTATTTTCATAATACGGAACCATGTAGTTTCCTTGTTCAACCATCTCAATAGCATTAACTGCAATACGTGATTCGTCCCACATTCTAAGCGTAAGTCTGCCTAAGTTGTGAAATAGCGGGTATGCACAAATTAAACAAACGAAAATAAAGAGCAAATAGGGGAGTAGTTTCTTCATTTGTTCGATTATTCAAGAGTTACTTCAAATATATCACCTGTGATATCATTTTTTGGAAAGGGAATATTATCTTGACTATAAGGTGAACCTATCCACCATTTGGTATTGTGAAATTCTTGATCAATAATGAGAAGCATTTGATTATTTGGAATCGAAGTAATGGTTGAGTTCATATACCCTACTACTTGCATTTTATCTACACTGGGACCTATGCGCCAAATTATTTCAGTTGGCTTCCATTCGATTTCGAAATAATAGTAGGGTGAGGCAAATAATTGATCATCTTCCGCAGGAGTAGAAATGGTAGTTGCGCGATAAGTAGTGTCCCAACGGTGTGCTTGGAAAACTTGGTCTAAGTAATTAATGGGATTACATCCTGCTTTGAAATTTTCAGGATCCGCACAAGCCATATCCCAATTGGTACAATTTACCATAATACTTCCTTCTAGCTTTTGAATATTTTGCGGTAAAGGTTTGTTCCAATTATTGAAATTTGATTTGTTAGCCGTTGTTCTTTTATAAACGGGTGGAAATAAATTGGAAGGACAATAACTAGTTGATTTTAAAATTTCAAAATCTATTTCTGAATAGGAGGTGACGTCACTACGTGAATCAGTTGATCCGCCAAGATAACTGCTCATATATCCGCTTTTATTACAAGGTCTTCTACCGTTCCATTTTTCATTACTTTGATTTATTAACCAAATTGCATTAGTGATTCCATTCCACATTCTATCCTTGTTTAACAATTCAGTTAACTTACATTTTACTCTATATTTTCCATAAGTAAAACCATGCCGAGTAATAATTCCTGTGTTTTCTTTACGTAAATTCGAATAAGTGGATTTTGGATTAGAAATTCGTATGGACTTAGAAGCAGGATTGTATTTAACAGTTTCGCACGAGTACTTAGGATCTGCTGGTCGAATTTGAATTAATTCTTCTTTTTTGAAAAATGCTTTGTTCCAGTTGTATTCTAAATGAGTATAATTATCATTTAATACATCGCTAATCACAGGTATATTGTCTAGAGAAGTATTTGAAACAATGGTGTGAAAGAATTGTTGAAAGTGAGCTTTTCTTTTCAATGATTCAGTTTGCCCACAGCAAGTATCAGATAAAATATAATAAGGATGATTTTTGATATTAGTAGGATCGATGTAAATTCCGTTTTCTGGATTTAAAGTGATTTTTAAGGAGAGGGTATTCTTAGTCTTAATAGCCAGAAAATCTTCTGGACGTTTTGTACTGGTAGAATAACAATAGTAAAGGGGATGAATAAATTGTGAATCTGAAAGCATTTGAATATTCTTAATGTACTCGGGTATCAACTTATCACTTCCCTTCTCCCATATTAATAAATAGAATTGATATTTTCCAACTCTAGGATTTCTTTGCCAACGATTATTAATTCCATTAGTATAAAATTGTTTTTCAAATCGAGGATTTCCAATGATTCTTATTTCATCACTTATGGTATATGCTTTATTGTCGTATGGAATCTCACCAGTATTTTTTACATGAATAGTTGAGTCAGACCAACTCCCGTAAAAATTTTCTGTTGACAATGGATTTATTTTACCTAAACTATCCCATTCATCGAATTTATAAGTTTCATTTTGGTAAATAACTTTATAATTAAATATAGCTTTTCTGCCAGAAATATTTTTTATTTTAAATTTAAATAGTAATTTATCGTCTTTTATACTAAACGATTCAGGAAATTCGATTCCTTGCAACGAATTATCTAAATTAAACGAACTATATATGTTGCCAGCGGAATCTGTACTAACATTGTCAGCAGAATACTCTAAGTGAAGATCACTAATTTCATAGAAATTATTTTCGACGGAAATTGAATTATTATCACTCTTTTTTTCTTGACAAGAATAACCCAAAAAGAGTAATAAAATTAATATGATTCTCATAATTGGATGTTAAAGAATTCGATTTTATTTTTTAAGGAGTTGATTCCTTTATTTTCATTGGATTTATTGTTACATGAAACTACTATCATAAACGAATTTGAATTTGATTTAGAAATCGTCAAAGTTTGTGATTCATAATATTTAGGTGAGGCATTTTTCTCTTGTGAAATGAGGTCTAATCTCTCTAATGGTATAATTTCATCTTTCTGTATAGATACTTTTCTAAGCTCAAATCGCCAATCATTATTGAAAAGTATATAGTCAGAGTTTCGAATTAAAAAGAGTGTTGATTTTTCAGTAATATCAACTCCAACATTTATTTTAATTTTTCGGATCTTAAATTCTTGTTTCTCAAGTTGTAAAAGATATAAATAGGATCGATCTTTCGTGACACATCCGATGCCCGTTGTGTATTGCGTCTCTGGATCTATAATTGGAATGAATGAATTCACTCCGTTAGGACATAATTGAGAAAGAGATGAACTGGTAAGTGTGGTATTTCCATTCGCATCTAATGAACTAAGTTGAATCGCACCCGATTCGTAAAGTAAAATATGTGTTTCACTTTGATTTTGTATTGAGTTTATTACTGCTTGTTGATGTACAACTCCACCTGGTTTACCAAATTGTAATAAAGGAATCTCTTTAATTAATTCAAAAGCATATTCAAATTGTTGTATAGTAATTGACTTTTTCGTTTTAGATAAACTAGATAAACAGAAGCCATGCTTTTTACTAATAAAAAGTAGTGGGTTCTGTTCCTGTAGAATATTTAAATATTTATTTTCTGTTTTCCCTTTTATTGAGGGAGCTGAAAGTAAATGGACAGATCTTTCGTTGGATAAAAAAACATGACCAATGGAATTTTTTTTATCATGAACTAATTTTGATAAAAGGTTTTCATTTTTCGTAAGGAAGGTTATTCCCTTTGATTCAGCTGAAAGACTATTATATTTTCTCGTAGTTGATTCTGAAATTACTTGGTCGTTATCAACAAGGCTTAATTCAACATCTTTCCCTTTTCTTTCTTCCTGCTTCCCGAATATTACAACAAAATCATCAATCGAAATTTCGGTTTCTCCTTTATTCCATGGGTAGATTTTGATGATGTTCTCTGGGTCGTCGGCCGATGCAGGGATATTTCTTTCACCATTTAATGTTACCCAATTATTGACTGGAAAGTCTATGATATTAGTATATACAGCATCCCAAAATACATTTTCTCCTTCCTTATTTTCAATACTTATTACAAATACAAATTCAAAAGAGGATTGTTCGTTTCTTTTAACTTTGGCAGTTATTGAAACTTTCCGCAAACTATCAGGAGTAATATTTTTAATTAAATAGCTAAAGCCTTGTGAAAAGTTATTACCTCCTTCAATGGTACAATATTCCGATCCATCGAATTCATCGTTAAGATTAGTAGAAAAATCGTCATCATAATTAATGAAAAAACTATAAGGCTCTGCAGAAGTGAAAATTACATATTCTTTACGATTATCTGGTAAGAGATTTTTGATCTTATTTAAACTGATACTTAGGCTATCAAAATAAATAAATAGTGCCAATGAAATTGTGGCAAGGAATAAATGAATAATAACTTCCTTCTTCATTTGCACCCAATCGTTTTATCATCTATTAATTCCCTGCGAAAATTTTAATATCATCTATGTAATAATCGCCTTTGTTCTTATTCCAGCAATAACTTTTCACAATAAATTCTCTTGGAATATCTGCAGCTATAGTAAATGTTGTGGAAATTAGGGTCCATTTGTTTGCCTGTTTAACGGTAGCTTTCGAATTACATTCATTCCAAATGACAGACTTATTATCTGAATTAATGATTTCAAAAACGATGGAGACATCTGTATTGATCTCTTTAGTTAGTACCCAAGCTTCAATAGTTATCGAACTTGATCCTTTCGGTATTGTTTGTGATACGGGAGCATTAAATCCCATCCCATATTCCTTCATATTATCTAAATGATAGGAGTATTTTCCAGAATGTTGGAATTTATCACTTACGGTTTGCCCTTCAAACCATCCATATATATTGTCAAAGTTGTTTTCTATAATGGCTACTTTGTTGTCATTTGAATTAATACATGAACTGGTTACCACTAAAATTAATACTATCGATAGTTTAATTGTTGATTTTATCATTTTTGTTATTTTGACTCATACAAACATACTAAATTATTTCAAATCGAAGCTACCTTTAGTTTTATGTTCTGTTGAGCTTATGGATTGTTCTTTAATGGTGTCGTGACTATATTTTCAATTATTGCAGAGTCATCCTTATTTTTATATAAATTCCATTACTTTTTTGACTTTTGCGTTCCATCCAATTGTTCAATGAATTGAATCTTAATTTTATCCTATTTCATTTTTCTATTTAATATCTGTCTAAAATTTGTGATGTTAGATTCTTTTCTTTTTATTTAGATGATTAAGCCAGGAATAATAAGATCATTCGATTCTCTTGCGTCAATTTATTAGTAGGTTTATTCTTGTATATTTTTATAGGAATACGCTCAGTACCCTTTTCCATCACTTTTTTTCTTTTCACTGCTTTATAAAAGTATCCGTGAGCAGTTATGAAAATGAAAATTTACACATTGATTTTATCTGTATTAAAGATCAAAGCACTGTTATTTTATTTTGCCTTAATCGGTAAATTCAATATTGGATTTTATCATCTAGAGAGATTAATAGTGCTTAATTTTAAAAGTCCATCTAGAATATTTTTAATCCATTGATTGTGAATGTTTTTAATTAATAATAGGTGTTAGATATTTTCTAAGTTTTGAATTAATGGTAGCTGTATAATTTATTTTGGGCAGGTGGTGAACACATTGACTTCTTTCTTAATTTGAAAATAAATGGAGCATTATTGTGAGATAAATATTAGAGTTATTCAGGCAAAATAAAGAAGAAAGAAAGATTAAGGTCTAGCTCCTTGAAGTCTTAGTATGGATTTGTGAACCGTATAATTGTCGACTGTATATTCATTGTATTGAAAGTGTGTTGTAGTTAAAATTTTTATTTTCTAATGCGCTTTCTTCCTTGCCGATGTAAAGAACCTATTAGACTACTTCGATTTGTTTATCAAAGAGTTATAGTTAAAGCACGAATACCTAAATCATTAAAAGTTTCATTTTAATGTATAAGGCTTTGACTTGCGAGCTGTGTATTTTAATCAACGACTTCAGTTTGTCGGATATACAATTTGTGCCAGGAGTCAAGTTTACTCACTATCGTAGTAAGATCATGAATTAAGCTACGCTTATTGGTTAAGAGCCATTCAAAAATTAAATTTTAATGAACTTTCAGCAGATGAATTCAACTGTCAAAAAATAAGTACTGAAAAGAGTGGATGACACTTTCTTTACCAATTACATTCGAATTTGGAAAATGGATTTAATTATCCATGAAATTTATTTTGTCGTTTTAGAGAGGTTTTCTAAGAGCAAATCAATAAGTCGCTACTTGGAAAAAGATATTGTAAAAGTTGTTTTATCATGATATCATAATGTTAAAGAGGACGAGAAAGCCCTTTCTTTTTTAATTTATAAGTAGGGAGTCTCTTTTCTTTTACAATCATTTTTTCTAAGTGAAAAAAATCAAAGGATGATGTCGTTTAATAAGTGGAACTTATCCTAGCAGAAAAGGACTCTGGGAATGTGAAAAACCAAGGATAGAGATTATTGCAAATTCTTTTCAATGAACCAATATTTAGATGGAAAATTATTGTTTATTTGCATTATATATTTTGCCAATGGTATTCTCAGGAATTGTCTTTCTAATCTTCTTTCTTCCTCTGTTTTTGGTCCTGTATTATGGGGTTCCACAGCGGTATAAGAATGCGGTTATTTTAATCAGTAGTATCTTTTTCTATAGTTGGGGCGCTCCTCGATTCATTTTTGTGATTCTAGGGACTACCATACTCGATTTTATTTTGGTTCGTAAAATGGATCAGTCTTTAAACAAATGGAATCGGCATTTATTTTTGATTCTATCTATAAGTATCAATTTAGGACTCTTGTTTTATTTTAAATACTCTAACTTTTTTATTGATAATTTGAATGACTTATTTACCTCAGTAGGGTGGAACAAAGTTACATGGATTAACTTGGTTTTACCCATCGGAATTTCGTTCTATACCTTTGAAACCATAACATATGTAGTGGATGTATATCGAAAGGTCCATAAACCACAGCCCAAATTTTGGAATTATCAATTGTATATTATCTTTTTTCCGAAATTAATTGCAGGACCCATAGTTCGTTATCATGAATTTGCGGATCAAATAGAAAACCGATTTTATACCGATAGTGGCACCAATCGATTGGCAGGCTTTACTCGATTTGCATTAGGTTTATCTAAAAAAGTTTTGTTGGCAAATCCTTGTGGTCTTTTAGCAGATCAAATTATGGGAAATGATTTGAGTCAACTTAGTACACCTACAGCATGGATCGGAATCTTGAGCTATACGATGCAAATCTATTTTGATTTTTCAGGATATTCCGATATGGCTATTGGAATTAGTAGAATGTTAGGATTTAAAATCCCTGAAAATTTTAATAGTCCATACACCTCACAGAGTATTACTGAGTTTTGGAGAAGATGGCATATCACGTTAGGCAGCTGGATGCGAAATTATTTATACATTCCAATGGGAGGAAATAAAGTGAATAGTAAAGTGCGCTTATATTTTAATTTGTTGTTGGTATTTATTGCATCCGGTTTTTGGCACGGAGCATCTTGGAATTTTATATTTTGGGGTTTGTTTCATGGTTTTTTTTTAGTGCTGGAAAGAGCCTTTTTGTTAAAAATTTATGGTCATTTGTATTCATGGGTTACTATCCCGCTGAATTTTATAATTGTGATGATAGGATGGATTTATTTCAGAGTAGAGTCATTCCGTGATGCTACTCATTATTTTTCCAGATTATTTATTTTGGATTTTGAAAATTTTCGAGTAATAACCAAGGAGGAAATTTTTTATTTAACGACAGCGGTGTTATTTTCTTTTGTAACACTATTTTCTTTTGGTAAGAAAATGGAATCCTATTTTTATCAACCTTCACAAGCTTCATCATCATCATCAAAAATAGTTTTATTATCACTTTCATCTATTTTAGTTTTAATATCGATTAGTGCGATTACATCGAGTGGCTTTAATCCATTTATATACTTTAGATTTTAGTAAGATGAAGAAGCCCCACTTGCGAAAAATATTACGAGTTATTTTAACGCTAGCCGTATTATACCCGGGGTTTATAGGCTTAACGGGTCTAGTAAAGGATCCATCCTTAAAAGGAGCAGTGGAGTATAGCGCAGATGTGGATTTTTCTTGGAAAGGCTGGTTCAATAGTTCGTGGCAAGAACAGAAGGAGAA
>JBJXGU010000362.1:0-5323 GCA_046160245.1 Bacteroidia bacterium | reverse complement strand
CTAACTTTCAAGCCCAGGTAAGGTTCCTCGCGTATCATCGAATTAAACCACATGCTCCTCCGCTTGTGCGGGCCCCCGTCAATTCCTTTGAGTTTCAACCTTGCGGTCGTACTCCCCAGGTGGATCACTTAATGGTTTCCCTTAGACGCTGACTGTGTATCGCCAACATCGAGTGATCATAGTTTAGGGCGTGGACTACCAGGGTATCTAATCCTGTTTGCTCCCCACGCTTTCGTGCCTCAGCGTCAATCGTAGCTTAGTGAGCTGCCTTCGCAATCGGTGTTCTATGACATATCTAAGTATTTCACCACTACATGTCATATTCCGCCCACCTCAACTACATTCAAGATAAACAGTATCAATGGCAATTCTACAGTTAAGCTGCAGGCTTTCACCACTGACTTATTTATCCGCCTACGCACCCTTTAAACCCAATAAATCCGGATAACGCTTGGATCCTCCGTATTACCGCGGCTGCTGGCACGGAGTTAGCCGATCCTTATTCTGCAGGTACCATCAGCCCTCAACGCATCGAGGGGTTTTTTCCCTGCTAAAAGAAGTTTACAACCCATAGGGCCGTCATCCTTCACGCGGCATAGCTGGATCAGGCTTGCGCCCATTGTCCAATATTCCTTACTGCTGCCTCCCGTAGGAGTCTGGTCCGTGTCTCAGTACCAGTGTGGGGGATCATCCTCTCAGACCCCCTACCGATCGTCGCCTTGGTGAGCCATTACCTCACCAACTAGCTAATCGGACGCATGCTCATCTTTAACCACCTGAGTTTTGACTACATTGAGATGCCCCATCGTAGTATTATGCGGTGTTAATCCTCCTTTCGGAGGGCTATTCCCCAGTTAAAGGTAGATTGCATACGCGTTACGCACCCGTGCGCCACTCTCATTCAGATATTGCTACCCGAAATCCCGTTCGACTTGCATGTATTAGGCCTGCCGCTAGCGTTAATCCTGAGCCAGGATCAAACTCTCCATTGTAAATAATTGTTTGAATTCCAACATACGTCAGAATATTTTGTGCTCAGATTTCTACTCATCACGAGACTTAGCTCGTGAAGTGCTTGTTATTTCCTTCCAATCCTTCAAAGAACGTTGATTCAACAAATGACGCATTCGCCATTCTTATTACTTAGTTGATTCAATTAAATTTAGAACTATTTTTTTCCCGTTATTGGGGGTGCAAAAGTATTAACTCTTTTTCATCCCACCAAATCTTTTCTCAACTTTTTTTAGAACTTTTAAACCGAGGCTTGCAATAACCCGCAAACGGGAGGGCAAAATTACTACGACTTTTGTCTTTGTCAAATATTTCTGAGGTTATTTCTTACAACTACTCACATCTTATTGATTTTGTAGCACATAATGTTCGAATTATACCAACATTATTTGCAAATATACCCCTTTTACAACTTTTTCATCCAACCAACACCCCTCCAAAACGTCGTTTTCTGCCTAAAAAAATCTTTTTCTCGATTAATTTTTTAAAAATAATCCTATGTGAAGAAGGAATTATATTTTAGTACCCACTTAAAAAATCTACTTTCTATGCCCAATATTCTTGAAGTTCGAAATGTTTCTAAAGCTTATGACAAGCATGTCGCTTTGGAAAACGTCTCCATTACGATTAATGAAGGGTCCGTTTTTGGACTTCTTGGGCCCAACGGAGCCGGAAAAACTTCGCTCATTCGAATCATTAATCAAATAACAGCCCCCGATTCCGGACATGTTTTGTTTGATGGAATGCCTTTAAGCCCTCAACATACCGCTCAAATTGGATATTTACCGGAAGAACGTGGTCTTTATAAGAAGATGGAAGTGGGTGAACAAGTACTTTATTTAGCACAATTAAAAGGATTGAGTAGAGCCGATGCCGTTATTAAACTTAAATATTGGTTCGAAAAATTTGAAATTAAGGATTGGTGGAAGAAAAAGGTAGAAGAACTCTCTAAAGGTATGCAGCAAAAAGTGCAGTTCATCGTTACCGTTGTGCATGAACCGAAGCTTCTTATATTAGATGAGCCCTTTACCGGATTTGATCCCATCAATGCTAACCTTATAAAAGATGAGCTCATAGAATTAAGAAAGAAAGGTACAACCATCGCACTTTCTACACATAGAATGGAATCGGTTGAAGAACTTTGTACGCATATTGCACTTATTAATAAGTCAAGAAAACTGTTAGAAGGTCCAGTAAAGGAAGTACGTAAACTCTATAAGAGTAATGTTTATGCTATAGAATATGAAGGTACTAATATCGGTTTGGCTAATAGTATGTGGGGCGACTTTGAACTCATCGAAAATGAACCCTATGGAGATGGAATGAAAGCATTAATAAAAGTAAAGGAAAACATCAATACAAATGCCCTCCTACAAGGACTCATCAATAATGTAACTATTCACAGTTTTAAAGAATTGGTTCCGACCATGAATGATATTTTTATCCAAAGTGTTACTAACAACGAAATTCAAACGATCCATGAATAAAATACTTTTAATTCTACAAAGAGAATATATTACCCGAGTAAAGAAGAAGTCATTTATTGTGATGACACTTCTTGGTCCTATTCTTATGGCTGGGATTGCAATTGTTCCCATTCTGATTGCTAAATATTCAGATGACAAGATCAATAAAATCATGGTTATTGATCAGCGCCCAGAGATCTTTACTACGATTTTACCTAGTAGCGAGACGGTTTTATTTGTAAACTCAAAAATTTCGTTGGATAGTGCAAAAAGATCATTTGATCCTGAAAAATTTTACGGAATACTTTACCTGCAGGATGATATGGTTAAAAATCCGGGCGGAGCTATGCTTTTTACTGAAAAGCAAGCGAATCTTTCGGTAACGAATTACATTGAGAATTCACTCGAAAAACAAATTGAACAAGACAAACTGAAATCAGAAGGCATTGATCAAAAAACACTCGCCTCTATTGAAACTACTGTTAACCTAAAAACGCTCAGTTTAAAAGGCGAAGAGAATTCAGCTGAACTAGCCACCATTGTTGGATTCATTTGCGGCTTCCTTATTTATTTGTTTATCTTCCTTTATGGTGTACAAGTAATGCGAGGTGTTATTGAAGAAAAAACGAATAGAATTGTGGAAGTAATCATTTCCTCTGTAAAACCATTCGAGTTGATGATGGGTAAAATTATTGGAATTGCATTAGTGGGCCTCACTCAATTTTTGCTTTGGATTGTTCTGACTTTGACGATCACTACTATTGCAAGTAAATTTATTGTTGATCCGAAAACAGATGCCAAAGTAATTGCACAATCTATGAATGCAAGTAACTTGGATCAACATGCATTGAAAGAACTAGGTGCTACCCCAAAAATAAAAGAAGATGCGATGAGCAAGTTGTTTAGTCAACTTTCGTCTATTAATTTTCCTTTAATTATCACATGCTTTTTCATCTATTTCTTAGGAGGATACTTGTTATATAGTGCATTGTTTGCAGCAATTGGTGCCGCGGTAGATAATGAAACCGAAACGCAACAATTTATGCTACCCGTAACTATACCACTCATACTTGCTTTTATTGTTGCCCAAAGCATTGTCCAAAATCCTGATAGTCAATTAGGATTCTGGTTTTCTATCTTTCCTTTGACTTCACCTGTGGTCATGATGGTACGTATTGCTTTTGGTGTTCCTCCTTGGGAACTTGCGCTTTCAATCGGGTTATTAATAGCAGGTTTTGTTGGTGCTACTTGGCTGGCTGGAAGAATATACAGAACCGGAATCTTGCTTTATGGAAAAAAAGTAAACTACAAAGAACTTGCTAAATGGTTATTTTATAAAGGTTAATGCTAAAAAAACGAATTGCTGTTATTGATTGTGGCACGAATACATTTAATCTACTCATCGCTGATCGATTGGAAGGTGGAATCAAATATATTTTGCGCACGAAGAGAGTCGTTAAACTAGGATCTGAAGGAATAAAAGATAGAATAATCGGAAAAAAATCTCAACAACGAGCACTCGATGCATTGGTTGAATACAAACTAATCACCGATAAATACGCAGTTCAAGAAATCAAAATTATCGGAACAGCGGCACTAAGAGATGCACGCAATGGTCCTACTTTACTTCGGAAAATAAAAAAGGCAACCGGGTTTGAAATTAAACTGATAGACGGAGATCAAGAAGCAGTTTATATTTATCAAGGTGTTAAAGCAAGTTTGTTGCTAGACCATCAATGCCAACTGATTATGGACATTGGTGGTGGAAGCACTGAATTTATTCTTTGCAACAAGGACCAAATCTTCTGGAAAAAAAGTTTTCGGTTAGGCGCTGCTCGTCTTCTTGAAGTATTTCATCCGAGTGATCCCATCAAAAAAGAGGAGATAAAGAATATCGATTTGTTTCTCGATAAAGAATTAACCTCACTTTTTAAGGCCTGTGAAAAGTACAAACCCGTCAAATTGATTGGTTCCAGCGGCTCTTTCGATACATTTGCTTCCATCATCTTAAAGAAAAAAGAAGAAACCTTAGGTCGAAAAACGAATTACAAATTCAATATTTCCGAGTACAAATCGGTACATTCCCAGCTCTTAAAATCCACCTACAAAGAAAGATTAACCATTCCAGGATTATTGCGAATGCGAGCGGATATGATTGTGCTTGCTACTCTATTACTTACTTTTGTGCTTCGATCGACGAAAATTAAAGCGCTCTATTTAAGTAAATTCGCATTAAAAGAAGGCGTATTACATGACTCAAAATGAGTCGTGAAAAAATCAGAATTAAAATTATCAATCTAAATGGCTAAAATTCTTGTTATTGATGACGAAAAAAGCATCAGAAATTCATTAAAAGAGATATTGGAATATGAAAAGCATGAAGTGGATGATGCCTGTGATGGAATGGATGGATTAAAAAAATTAGAGGCGGATAAGTTCGATGTCATCTTTTGCGATATAAAAATGCCGAAGATGGATGGAACCGAGTTTTTGGATAAAGCCATGGAGATGAATGTTGATACTCCTATTATCATGATTTCTGGTCATGGAACTATTGAGACAGCTGTTGAAGCCATAAAAAAAGGGGCTTATGATTTTATTCCCAAACCGCTTGATCTCAATCGTATTCTTATCACGTTAAGAAATGCATTGGATCGAACTACTTTAGTGAAGGAGACGAAATCGCTGAAGAGAAAAATTAATAAGAACAATGAAATGATTGGGGAATCGGCGCCCATCAAAAAGATTAAAGAAATGATTGTTCGAGTTGCGCCTACTGATGCAAGAATTTTAGTGACTGGAGAAAATGGAACGGGTAAAGAACTCGTAGCACGTTCTATTCATGA
>JBJXGU010000361.1:0-24481 GCA_046160245.1 Bacteroidia bacterium | reverse complement strand
CGAATGTGAAGATTTGCTTTAGCATCATTTTAATTTTTAGAGTAAACTTTATTAAAGCTGGAATAATCATTCATTCTTTAAAATAAAGACGGAAGCTATTCGAATTGAAAACAAAGTTAATACTATTCATTTTGAATTTTGTTAGCCAGAAGTTATTGGGATGTTAATGACTTGTTATTGTCAATTTAGAGGAAAGAAAATGAGTATATTTGGGATATTCAGATGAAGATCACGCGCAGCCATTTATACATCCTTATTTCTTCCATAGCGCTCTGTACAGTGCTCATCATTCAGGTGAACTGGCTGGTAGAAACTGCGAAAATCAAAGAAGCATTATTTAATGAAAAGGCGAACATTGTTCTCGCTCGAACATCCGATGCACTTGCTGCCGACACCGCTACTTGCAAGAAAATGGAAGCTGGAGTAGGGGCGGAAGAGATTCATAAAATTGATTCGCTATTTAAATACTACATGAAGTTTTACGACTTTACCATCCAATATTCGTTTGAAGTGATGGAAAAAAAACCCATCGCGAAGACTGATGATTACATTTTTAATCCACAGCCGAATGAACCTGCTTGCTTCCAACTAAATTTAGAAGATGTAGTAAGACGAAATGGTTGGGAACTAAAATTAATCCTTCCCGAAAAAAAGCAGTTTATTTACGAGGAGATGGGTCCATTGTTCGCCACCTCCATCCTCCTTTTACTGATTGTGCTTTTCCTTTTTTGGAAGACCTTACGTTCACTCAGTCGAGAAAAGAAACTCTCGGAACATACCAACGATTTTTTGAATAATATGACCCATGAGTTCAAAACGCCGATTACGAATATCGCTTTGGCGGGTAAGTTCATGCTCAAAGAGGAGATCGCCCATCAGCAGGAAAAAGTGAGACATTACTCAGAAATCATCTTGGAAGAAAATGAAAAACTCCGACTGCAAGTGGAACAAGTATTGAGCTTAGCGGCCTTAGAACGAGGTGAAATTCCCATTCATAAAACAGAGGTAGATCTCCTTCAAATAATCAATGATGCCATCAAGAATTTAAAGATTCAAGTCGAGCACAAGAATGGTAATATTCAAGTACAATTCGATGCGAAAAATACATACCTGAAAGGCGATAAAACCCATCTTACCCATGTGTTTTGCAATTTAATAGATAATGCATTAAAGTATTCTGAAGGTAGTCCTGTCATCCACATTCAAACCATCAACCATGAGCATCATTTAATCATCACCATCACGGATCAAGGGATCGGTATTGAGAAGGAATTTCAAAAGAAAGTCTTCGATAAATACTTTAGAGTGCCTACCGGAAATGTGCATAATGTGCAAGGCTTTGGTTTGGGTTTGGCTTACATCAAAAAAATAATTGAATTACATGAAGGAACTATTGCTTTAGAGAGTGAAAAAGGAAAAGGAACGAAATTCACCATTAACTTTCCTACGAATGAAAGCTAAATTCAAAATTTTATTGGCTGAAGATGATCCCAACTTGGGAACATTGCTATGCGATTTTTTGGAATCGGAAGGGTTTGAGGTAAAGCTGTGCAAGGATGGAATGTTCGCCTTACAAGCACTTCAGGAAAGTACCTATGAGCTCTACTTATTGGATGTGATGATGCCCAAGGTAGATGGGTTCACTTTAGCGAAAGAAATAAGGAAAAAAAATAGTAAAACGCCCATCCTTTTCATCACGGCCAAATCTTTAAAAGAAGACAAATTAATTGGCTATGATTTAGGAGCCGATGATTACATCACAAAGCCTTTTGATGAAGAGGAATTGCTTTGGAAAATAAAAGCGGTCATTCGCCGAACAAGTACTATCGAAAATGCGGATCTAAAAAAGGAAGTGATTTTTATTGGGAAGTACATATTTGAACCCTTCAATCAATCGCTCACTTATGATGGAATTGTAAAGCGAATTACAGAGAAAGAAAGTCACCTACTTTCATATTTATATGAGCATCGAAATCGACTTATAAAAAGGGAAGAATTATTGACGAATTTATGGGGTGAAAACGACTATTTTTTAGGGAGAAGCTTGGATGTGTTTATCACTAAAATGCGCAAATATTTAAAGGAGGATGAGAGTATCCATATTGAAAATGTTTTCGGGGTGGGATTTATTTTTAATATGCCACACAAAACGACGTAGGAGTTGGAATCTCGATCTTTGTTGACGCTGCGCCCGTTGCGAAACCGCTGCGAACGCTGCGTTTAAAATAAAAAAGGCCCATCAAATCGACGGGCCTAATCTAACCAAACTAAACTAAAATTACTTAATACTGATCTCTCTCGCTACTGGTTTTGCTTCTGCTTTTTTAGGAAGATTTAAAACCATGATACCATTTTCGTAGTTGGCGCTGATGTTATTCTCATCTACATTTTCGGGTAGATTAAATCGGCGGGTGAAGGACGAGAAGGAGAATTCTTTGCGTGTATAACGCTCGGTTTTCTTTTCAGTGTCTTGCTTTTGTTCCGCACTTACGACCAACAATTTTTCTTCGATGGCAATTTTGAAATCTTCTTTCTTCATACCGGGAACCGCTAACTGAAGTTTGAATTCGGTATCGTTCTCGCTGATGTTTACTGCGGGTGCATTCCACTTGCGGAAATCACCGCCGTTAAATTCATTGAAGAATTCGTTGAACATGTCTACAGAGTTAGGAAACATGCTGCGCGCTGGAGCGTCTTTTTGAAATTTTAATAGTGTCATTTTTTTTCTGTTTTAAGATTTCCCCTGCATTATCAATCACTATTCCAACGCATAAAACAACCTATTTCAAGGACACAATGGCATTGATGCCAATGTTTTACATGAAATTTTGTCGGAGTGGGTGGATGGGAACTGCTAAAATGTCTTGATTTCGAAAAAGAAAAGCTACTAATCGATTTAACTAAATCCAATTAAGTAAAATTTTTTTTACCACGGAGGGCACAAAGGCTAGCACAGAGAAACACGGAGAAATAAAAGAGAAGAAGTAATTATGATATACAAATAAAACTTTGTGATCTCTGTGAAAAACTTTGTGTTCTTTGTGGTTTCCGACCGTCTTTTCTAAGATCTAAAATTATTAATGATTCAGAATTTATTATTGTTAGAAACTTTGAAAATTGAAATAAAATGAAATTTATATTTCCAATAGCAATTTCGAAGTGGATAATTCCATTAATGAAGGATCAATTACCTTTGCCCTCAATATTATTTATGGCAGCCCCAAAGAAATCCCCCAAGAAAAAGTCAACCCGACCTATCATCCTCGTAACCAACGACGACGGCATCACCGCTCCTGGCATTCGTGCCTTGGTGGCCACCATGAAGAAGTTTGGAGATGTGATTGTGGTAGCACCTGATAGTCCGCAATCGGCGATGGGACATGCCATCACCATTAGTAAGCCTTTGCGCCTTGACAAGGTTAAAGTTTTTGAGGGTGTTGATTCATGGCAATGCTCGGGGACGCCTGTCGACTGTGTGAAGCTGGCCGTGAATCAGATCTTGCACCGTAAGCCTGATCTCTGTGTATCGGGCATCAATCACGGAAGTAATTCTTCAATCAATGTGATTTACTCGGGTACGATGTCGGCAGCGATGGAAGGGGCTATAGAGGGGATTCCAAGTATCGGATTTAGCCTCTTGAACTTTAGTGTGGAAGCGGATTTCGGTCCCTCCATGAAGATCATCGAGAAAGTAGTGAAAAATGTGTTGAAGATTGGTATCCAAGATGGGACTTTGCTCAACGTGAATATTCCCAATTTACCGACAAGCAAAATCAAGGGCATCAAGATTTGCCGACAAGCCAACGCCAAGTGGAATGAGGAGTTTGATGAGCGAATGGATCCGCATGGGAGAAAGTATTTTTGGCTCACCGGGAAGTTCATCAACTTTGATGCGGGCAAGGACACCGACGAATGGGCTTTGGAGAACGGATACGCCTCCGTGGTGCCCGTTCAATTTGATTTTACCGCCCATCATGCCATTCAGCATCTGAACACCGTTAAATGGAACGATTAGTTTAAACCATGACTCAAAAACGCTCCTTTAAACTCAAAGACGAATTCAAATCGGGATTTGTGCCGGGCATGCTCTTGCCGATCCTCGGTTTCTATATTTACTATCTGCTTTTCTTCAATTATATGTCCTTTGATGGGTTTATCGATCATGTGACAAAATCCAACAAAGCCATTGCGGTGTTGAGTTTAGGTGTGATCTTAAACCTCGGCTTATTCTATCTTTTCTACATCAAGGAAATCGACAAAGCAGCGAAGGGTGTGATTGGCGCTACCTTCATCTATGCCTTCATCGTCATGTACTTTAAAATTATTGCATGAAGTACTATGTCATAGCTGGGGAAGCTTCGGGCGATTTACACGGAAGCAATTTGATGAAAGCCATTCGTGCAAATGATGCACAAGCAGAGTTCCGATGCTGGGGTGGCGATTTGATGCATGAGCAAGGCGGCGAGTTGGTAAAGCATTACCGATCTCTTGCTTTTATGGGTTTTATAGAAGTGATTGCCAACCTGCGAACCATCATCAAGAACATCAAGTTTTGCAAGGAAGATATTTTAGCATGGAAGCCCGATGCGATGATCTTTATCGACTACCCTGGCTTCAATCTACGCATTGCGGAATTTGCACGTGCCCAAGGCATCAAGACCATCTATTACATCAGTCCACAAATTTGGGCTTGGAAAGAATCGAGGATTCATAAAATCAAGCGCGACATTGACAAAATGATGGTCATTCTCCCTTTCGAAAAAGACTTTTACCAGAAGTGGGGCATGGAGGTCGACTTTGTGGGGCATCCTTTGTTAGATGAGATCGGTACTCGAAAATGGATTGACGATACTTGGAAAAAGAAACACAACATCCCCGAAAACAAAAAGCTTATTGCCCTCTTACCGGGTAGCCGGAAACAAGAAATTGACACCATGCTGCCCATCATGATCGATGCGACGGAGGGTATGGACGATTATCATTTCCTATTGGCCATGGCTCCGTCTCAAGCATTAGAAGCCTACACATCCCACCTCAATAATAGATCAAATATCACTCATATTCAAGGAGAAACGTATGCTATCTTAAGTGCTTCTTCAGGTGCTTTAGTCACCAGTGGGACCGCTACTTTAGAGACCGCTATCTTTGGTGTACCTGAGGTAGTGTGTTATAAAGCCAACAAAGTGAGTTATTGGATTGCTCGACAGCTCATCAAAGTCAAGTTCATTTCCTTGGTCAATTTGGTGATGGATCGCGAAATCGTAAAGGAGCTCATCCAAGCCGATCTCAACCCGAAGCAAGTGAAAAGTGAGTTATTAAAGATTTTAGAGACGGATGAAAGAGATAAGATGTTGGATTCGTTTCAGGAGTTGAAGGAAAAACTAGGAGGGGAAGGTGCTTCGTATAATGCTGCAACTGTCATACAAAAATTCCTCACAGAATAATTTTATTGTTGCTCCTATTTTTATTGTTTTTTATTTCCCAAATCATAAAATAGTCGAAGTGAATCCATCTTCAAATTATCATGAAATAAAGAAAAGTTGCCTCGAAAAAATAAATCGAGGCAACCTTTTAATTTTGTGATTCGAAACTTATTACTTCTAAAAGTAAAAGGTTAAACACCGCCATTATTCTTCTTGGATAAATTATCCAAGTGTTTAAATAATCCGGCTTGAGTTTTAGCTGTACTAAGAATTTCGTCAGCGATTTTAGCTCTTTCTGCATTACTCAAATTAGGTGTCATTTCTGCTACCATTCTAGGAACAACAAGTCGATGCAGATCATGAATAGGTAATTCTAGACTGATTTGATTTGCATTTTCAGGATCATCGCTTCCTTTTGGAAAACTAGAATCCCAAGGGGGTTGCAAATTGAGTTTATCTTGACGAGCATTTGTTTCTTGCACTACTGCCTCAAAAGTGGGAGCTTGATTCGTTCTTTCCCCTAATCCCCATCTTGATCTTGGTATTCCCAACCACTTTAAAAGTGTAGCTAAAATTGAAGTGGATTCATAACCCTTATTATTTTCAGCTCGAAAAACGGTATTTTCCTTTATCCAAGGAGAGACAAGAATAGTAGGGATACGTGGACCCAAGAGATCAAATTCAAATCCTCTATTACTTTCATGAGCGAAGGGTTTTACTGCATAAGGTGGTTTTACATGATCAGCAATTCCACCATGTTCATCAAAAGTAATTACGAGTAAAATTTTATCGCGCAAAGGACTTGCTTGGATGGCATTAAATAAATCGTTTAATGTACGTTCACCAGGGATGAGATCATTTCCAGGATGATAAGAGGTAGAGCCTAGACTCGCAACCCATTTCGGCTCTAGAAAGGCAAATTTAGGAAGGGTACCATACTTAAGGTCGTCATAAAATTGATTCAACTGCGGCATAAAATTTCCAACTACAAAAGGGCCATCAATTGATGGAATCTGCCCTTTAAGAAATAGATTATAAGTAAACTTACATTCCATCCATTCTACGGCATTGTAAATTTTGAAATCTTCAATTCCGTTACTCCAAAGCACCTTCCATATTGAAGGACGGTGAGGTTGATCTGCCCACTCAGTGAATTGCGTTCCATTTTGAAAATTATTTAATTGACCTAACGAAGACCCCGTTAAAGCAAAAGCACGATTCACATCGGTTCCACCAGGCATTGAACAAAACCAATCATCTGAAATTGCAAAACTTTTAGCAAGTCCATTAATAACGGGTAATTGCTCAGGCGAATAACAATACATCACTTCAGAAGTTCCATTATTCCAAGCATATCCGCCCATATCAGGCTCCTTTTTATTGAAGTAGTCATTTATATCCTTTGAAAACATTTGTCGCAACACATCAGAATTGTCATGATAGGGGTCTTGTTTATCAATATCCAATACAAATGGTTTACCATCCTTTGTTTTCTCTGTTAGCTTTCCATCATTGTAAAGTGTCATTGAATACTCTTTACCATTGTATGAATTTGTAAATTTACTATCCACTCCTCGATATGGGCCTGCAGGTCCAATTACTTTAATAGGCGCATTCTGATCATAAAGCCATCCACAAATATGATCGAATGATCTATTTTCTAACATATAATAAATTACATGCTCAATTTTATCGCGCATAAAATCCAATGTTCCTGGAGTTTGAGATAAACTAGAATCAACAGGAATTAAAGTTTCTATTCCTGTAAAAATGGTTGTTGGAGTGATGGTAGAAGGCAAAGTACCTTGCTGGACAGGAGCACTCAAACCAGACTCACTATTCAAGTCCATTTTCCACAATCGATAATTATTATTGGAAGTATCCCAAGTCAATAAATATTCACCAATTACGCAAATTTGGTATTTATCAGAAATTCCGAGTGATGACCAATTTGTTTTTTTGATTGCAGGGAATCCAAGCGGATCAAGATTTTCAGCATCAAACTGCCAAAAAGCAACCTCGCCCGTGGAAGGCTTCCAATCTAAAACATATCCACAAATATAGATAAGTTGGTGACCGGCTTCAACAGTAAGCCATGCGCCTTGTGGAGTCACCGAATTTGACAATGGATCTTTGCTACCATGATCAAAATTGAAAAGTTGATATGTTCCTCTTCCATCAGTAGGAATCCAGTTAAGTACGAAGTTATGCATTGAAATCAGAAATAATTCAGTACCTGATTCGAATCCTTTTTTTGCTCCATCAGGATTTGCAAAATCTGAGCGAGAGCCAAAGAACTTTCCTTTTGACCACGTTCCAGCTTGAACAGCTACTTCTGTCCATTTTCCGGTTGGATCAAAACTGCCCAGCGGATTAGGATCTGAGGGATTAAATTCTAACAAACGAAAAGTGTATTGGTTGTCAGAATTTAAAGGACTCCATTGTAAAATATAATTTCCAACTTGTGTCAAGTGACTACCCTTAGGAATAGTTTTCAAGGTGACGCCTGAAATGTTTTCCAATAAAGAAGGACTATCAGAATCAAAAGCCCAAACTTGGTAAATTTCATTCGTAGAATCTTGACTAATTAAATATTGATAATTCGTTTTTTTCATAATTTATTTATTATAAAGTTGAGTTTGTTATAGGGTATTAAGTTGCATATAGAAAAAATCAAATCAAAGAAGAACAAAAATTTTGAAGATTTAATTGTCGGGAGGTTTTATATTTCCAAAGCAAGGATTACCAGGCTGGGTAGCTGTTTTACATCTTTCCAAGGCTTCTTCATAAGTATATTTTGGATGCGGTTTGGGAAGTCCTTCAAAAAACAAATCCATTTGAGCTAGTGCGCACATTGCCATTTTATCATTTTCATCCTTGGGTTCAGGAGCGCAATTTCCATTCGGATTTCCATACCAACGTTCGCAAGCTTTTGCTTTTGCATCTTCCGGAGAAATATTTGGATTTTCTACATATAGTTTCAAAAAAGTAGCCGCCACCAAATCCTGTGCTTCATATTGAAGAATATCTGGAATTTTGCTAGAATTTCCAGTACACCTTCCTGTAACACCTGCAGCTATCATGTGATTACCGATTAAATATGGTGTTTCTTTTTTAGAATCGGGACGAATTCGAAAAGTTCCAGTTTGCATAACATCAACAGTTGGAATATCATTTTTGTCTTTCGGCAAGATGTCAGTGAAAGTTACGCGAAACCAGCCAGGAGCTTGCGGGTCGTAAAGCGGAGAACCGCAAATTAATAATGGGAGCGTATATTTACTATCCTCGGCCAAATGGGGAGGAGAGAGATAAAGTTCGAGCATAGAACGAATATAATCACGTTCACTTGGACCATCAAAAAAACCAGAAGCCATCATAATTGGAAAGAAATCGTTTGGGTATTCGCTCTCACCAGACCCAGGGGCCGCAATTGGATTTACATCAATAAACGTTTTAAAATATCCAACATCTTGTTTTGGAATTCCAACTGCAACTAAAAGGCGTTCCCATCGATTCATGGTCATAGCATTATCAAAAGTTCCCAATTGCAATACCGCCCAAGGGGGATAATGAAGAAGTAAAAGTCCTTTTTGACCGATAACATTTAACCCTAATGGAGGGAACAATGTCCACTTGGATGTACCATCATTGGGATTAGTATTCACTTTGTAATTTTCCATTGGATTCCATACCCCTAATTCCTTCAGTAATTCCATACCCTTGATGGCTTTCACGGCATAGTCTTTACTAAATATTTTAGCGTGCCGATCACCAAAAGCAACCAATGTTTCGATGGATTCATTACTATCAATATGGATTAAATAGGTCTCCTCTTTTTTATAAACTTCCAACTTATTTACCTCGCTAATTCCATCCGCTTTTAAAGAATTCAAGGTGTAATGCCTGATCACATCTGAATACGAATTGAAATTCAAACTTTTATCAGCAAATTGAGGGGCAGGAAAAAGTTGTTCAAGCTCAGAAATAAATCCAAGTATATATTGATAAGTAGCCATAAATAGAGTTTTTTAAAAAAAATAAAGATAGTAAATCTTATTAAAAAAATGATCCATCAACAAAAGCAAATCCAATGGAGTTTGTTTTTTTCAAAAAAAACATTTTTATGCCATAAATTCGACAAGAGTATCCTCAGAAAACGATTTTCTTTTGTGAGTAAATAGTTCAAAAAAACTAGAAAATTGTGAATCAAAATTATCGCCTTTAAAGGATAGTGGCAATTCAGAAAATCCTTCCATTGCCAAGTGCATTAATTTTAAGCAAATCGAATACAATTCATTTGAATCAAAACCATCTACTGCTGACTTTCGAAACTCATGAATTCGGTGCGACAAAGGGAGTAACAAATCTAAAGTCTTGTTTAAGGTGACATCATTATACAGTAGTCCCGAATAAAAAAGTACCGGTAACATTTGCCATTCTTTAGGAGGTGCATCTACCGATCTTAATTCTAAATATCCCTTTAATCGAACTTCCGGAAACAATAATGTTAAATGGTTTTTCAGATGTTTTTCATTCGGTCGAATTCCTTCTATAGCATGTTTAAGCCAATATTCAAAAGTGAAATGCAAAGGCATTACTTGGCTACCTAATTCAGGAATATAAATAATGGGTGCTTTTAATGCAAACTCCAAATAGGAGGAAATTAACTTTTCTATATCGGGCAATTGGGGCAAGCCTTCGATCTTCAGCATCCCACTTCTAAGACCATCTAAATGCTGCCAAAGGAAACTTCGATAAGCAGCTTTTCCAGTGATTTCCCCTTGAATCATAGGGGAATTCGCAAACATTGCGGTAGTAAATGGAACCAATAAGTTAGAGGCAACAATTCGCCTTATTATTGTAGATCTATCAAATCCTAAGTCCAGGTTGATGTGCATGGATCCTGTTTGCAACATCATTTGCTTTCCATAAGGTCCTATTGAATCAAAATATTTTTCGAGGGCTTGATACCTTGGTTTAATCAGCTGATTTTTTATTTCCTTAACATCAAACCATGGATGTGTACCACATGTAAAAAAACGAACTCCATTTGATTCCGTTAATTCATCTAACAAATTTTGTTTGGAGCATAAATGAGATTGCAGTGCCATTAAATCATTACAAGGCGAAGTACTGATTTCGACTTGACCGCCTGGTTCAAAAGTTAAACGATCGCCATCTGGGAATTCGATCTCTTCCAGTTGTGAGCAATACTTTGGAAAAGAAGAATCAGCATTCCAAATTTTAATTTTAGCTCTTTCTTTCTTTGCCAAATCTAAAAGCAGTTTCTCCAAGGTTACTCCATTTCCGGTAATAGGTACAGGTATTTTCTCTTGTGAATTTTTAGAGTTCACAATAAAAGAAAATATTTCCAGTTCAACGCCCACTTTCCCAACAGCAGAGGCAGTCAAAGATTTATCATTGGGTTCAAACAATACTTCCTCAATGTACTTTCTGCAAATTTCTTTGGTCAAGGTTGACATATAACTTCACGGTTTAAAGGTAACATCTCAATTCAAAATAATGGGATTAAAAAAATATTCTTCGAATACGAACACCTAGTCGTTTAAACTTCCTTGGATGGTAGCATCTTCGTTAATTCATCCATAAAAATGGAAGCAATATTTATGTGAAACAATTTATTGATTTCGCGAATTCCAGTTGGACTTGTTACATTAATTTCAGTAAGATAATTTCCAATTACATCTATCCCCACAAACACCAACCCCTTCTTTTTTAATGTAGGTCCTATTTGTTCACAAATCCACCTGTCATTTTTTGAAAGTGAAAATCCTTCTGCTGTGGCGCCTACCGCCAAATTTCCACGATGATCATCTTCACCTGGAATTCGCGCTATACCATTTTCAATAGGCACTCCATTAATTAAAATAATTCTTTTATCGCCTGTATTTTTGATATCAGAAATATAGGCTTGAGCCTGGATATATTGAGTACCTCGACACGACAACTCTTCAATAATTACATTTGAATTGGGGTCTCCTTTTTGAACTACAAAAATGGATTGCCCACCCATTTTACAAGTAGGCTTAAGCACAATTTTTTGATGAATCTCTAAAAAACTAATGATATCATTTTTCGAACGAGAAAGCAAAGAAGGGGGGCAGCATTGCGGGAACCAAGCTGTGAATACTTTTTCATTCACATCTCTTAGCGACTGCGGCCGATTTATCACTTTTGCTCCTTCAAGTTCTGCTCGCTCAAGAATATAAGTTGCCATGATAAACTCAATATCGAATGGCGGATCTTTTCTCATTAAAATAAAATCCAATTCACCTAAAGGAACTGTTTCTGTTTTTTCAATTTCAAACCAATGGTTATGATCATCAAAGACCTTCACCAATCGCACCCTTCCTTCAGCGCGCCCATTTCGTAAACAAATATCTGCCATTTCCATATAAAGCACTTGCCAACCTCTTGCTTGAGCTTCCAACATAAAAGCAAGGGAAGTATCCTTTAATGGATTTATAGTTTGTATGGGATCCATGAGGATTCCCATTCGAATAGGCTTTTCAAAGCTCTTCTTTTCTTTCATTCTGAAATATTAAAATTTGAATACGAATTTGAATTTTAAATCCACAGTAGCGGTTAGATTATTTTTGATACAACTTTTCGAATCCTTGCCAGTTCTTTGCGGGTGCTTTTTCCATATATCTAGTGGATCTTGCTTCAAAAATAGTCAATACCACATCGGAGGGATCTAAAATCAATGCTTGTTTAAATATTTTATTTGCATTTGAAAAATCACGTGAGAAATAATATTCAAAAGCCTTATAGAGCAAATCTCGGGTCGATTCTTTGGCGGCTCTACGATCTGGACTTTCTGCATTCAATATTTCATACAACTTCACGGCTTCTCTTTTTCCTTTCACTGCCACACAATCGACCATTCGAATTGAAAAAGCAGAAGGATTCGATAAAGCGACAAATGTATTTTCGCTAATTAAAAATGGAGTCTCATAAGCTCTTGTCAACTGTTCTATTCGCGATGCTAAATTAACGTTATCGCCAAGCACAGAGCACTGCATTCTTTCATTGGCTCCCATCGTTCCTAACACTAATGGCCCAGTATTAATTCCTATACCCGCATTAATAATAGGCTGCTCCTTTGTTTTAGGATGACTATTAAACTCAACTAAGGCTTTACACATTTCTACACCAGCTTCAACTGCTTGTTGGGCCGGAACTGCAAACAAAGCCATGATACCATCACCCGCATAAGAGTCAATAAATCCACCGGAAGCAGCGATGGGAGCCCCCATTTGACTATAATAACGATTCAACAATTCGATCACCTCTTTAGGCGTATACTTTTCAACGAGCGGTGTGAAGTTTCGAATATCCGAAAAAAGAATACTCATTTCCATAGAAACCGACTCGCCGAGTTCCACTTTTGCTATGTCTGTATGCCCAAGATGTTTTAGAAATTGACGTGGAATAAATCGTTGTTGGGCTACTAGCAACTTCTCTTGTTCCTCATAAATCCTTGCATTCTCCATTGAAATTGAAGCTTGACTTGCCAATAACTTAATCACTTTTATTCTTTCATCTGTAAATGCATTGGCGGTAATATTATTTTCAAAATACACAGCGGCAGGCCACTTCCCATGAATTGGTAAAGGAATACACATTACCGACAATGGCTTACTTTTCTTGATATATGGATCTGAAGAAAATGGATTTATTTCTTTTGCGTTTCCAATTACGATAGGTATTGAAGAGCGAAGCGCAGTATTAATTAATGTGAGGGGAAGGATTTCCTCTAATTTCCTTTCTTCTTCAAAAGTTGTGTTATTAGAAGAAGCGGTATCGGAATTATTTTGAGCTTGAATGAGCAACTTTCCATCTCTTTGTTCCAACAAAAATGCTTTTTGGGCACCTGCATTCTCCATTAGAATCTGAATAGTTTCTCTCAAAAGCTTATCAAGAACCAATTCCCCTGAAATGATTTGGGATGCTTTCATAACCGAACTTAAATCGAGTGTTTCCATGGTGATAGATTCACTTTTCCTAGAAAGGTAAGAATCATTACCATTAGATGTTTTTCCATTTTTTAGTGAAGATTCAGCACCGAAGAAAATGGAATGCAATGCTTCCATCTCCATAACTTTCCGATGAGCACCCCAGCGATGGAAATTATAATGAGCATCTGTTAAATATCCTTCTGCAGCTTTATATAAATTCAATCGAATGAGAAACATCGCTGTTCTCTCATTAGCCATAGCCGCATCTCTGATATAGCCATTTTTTCGTGCTGCAACAATAGAGGCTTCGAATAGAGGCAAAGCCTCATTCATATTATTAGACAGCCCTATTAATTCTGCTTCCATCAGTAAATGAAGATGCTCAAAATTTTCTGGGCAGTGCGCCGCCCAGCTTTTCACTTTCAGAAAACGCTCATTCATTACTTTTATAAACTCATCGGCTTCCTCCTTATCTAATGTTGGAAGTAAGGAAGCTCTCACTAAAAAAGAAATAATATAAAACCTTACCACTTGCGGCAGTGCGATAATAGAAGCCATGTTTTTCTCTTGTTCGAGAACATGTTGTAATGCCCCTGAAAAATCATTATACAGCAAATGAATTTCAGCTTTATAAATATGATAATTACTGATGCCCGTCATAAAATGTCTTTGCCTCATTCTAGCTAAGCATGCCGTTTCATCAAAATTTTCGTCGGTGAGTGAAAACTTACTTTGAGTAAGACCTTGAAAATTGAGCTGCATTTGCAAAAACAATGTGCCAGAATCGTATGAATCTTGGTATTCACATTCCTTCACGATGGACAGTAATTTTTTATGTTCATTGGAAGCGGCTTCAAGATCGAGTAGGGGATCCCAAATAATACAATCTTGGGCGCTATAAGCAAGATAAAGTAAATCTCCTGATTGATATCCAGCTTCAATTCCTTTGCGAAACCAAGGAGTCATGCTTGACCAATGATTGCTCCAATGATGAACAAACATAGCATAAACATATAGGATTCTCGATTTTAGCGATATATCACCAAATTTCTCAATCATTGTAACACCTAACATTCCAAATTCTTCACCACGTTTAGGGTCGTCAAAAAGACCACAAAGAAGCATGCCATATGCTGTGTATGAAAAAGCGGCTTCAGGACTATTTCCATAGTTGAGTGAAATATTTACCGATTTTAATACTAAGTATGGAAACATATCACCACTTCCAGATAAAAATGCAGCTGGAAAAATTTCCATAATTAACTGACTGGCGATATTCGCTTTTTCATCCGAAATATTTGGCAAGTTAATGAGATCGGAGATAGCTCTTTCTTCTCGTGTTTTTCTAACTAATGCTAATTCATTTTTTACATCATCCGCATTTGGATTTTGGATGAAATTAAAACCAAGAATAGCTAGACCCTCATAAGCAGCTTTTATGGACTCTTGCATTCTTCCAGTAGTGGCATACTGCCTAGTTCGAGCTGCATAAGCCAAACCCTTTTCAATGGAAGATTTACTATTTATTAAAATAAGTTCTGTGTTCGCATCTGCATTTTGCAAATCACCAGTAAGATAATAGCAATGTTGAAGTTCATTGTTTATTTTCCAAACCAAGTCATAATCGTTTTGCCATGCATCAACACCGAGCAATTCAACACCTGTTTTTAGAAAGTTTAATGTCGCATCATAGGCTGATGACTGTTTTGCTTTAATACTCGCTTCTAAATTAAGTCTAGCAATTTCTTTTCGTTCCTTTACATCTACAATCAATGATCTTCCCTTATTGAGATGGTCCACCAAATCTATCAATTTTTCATCGAGCTCTTGAGGGGTGCTATAATCACGAATTAATCTGCCGATGGATAAATGTAATTCTTTGCATTTCTCGGGATCAATAAGTGAATAGGCGGCTTGTTGTACACGGTCATGCTGAAATTTATAATATGCATTAATTGTTGTAGATGATTCTGATTCAATCGATGTTACTTCAGAAAAATCTTCTCCAAAAAACTTATAATTTTCATCCAAAGGCACTACCATGTTTTGCCGTAGGGCTTCATACAATTCAGCTCCCGTTTTTCTTAGGGTTTGATGGCTGATAATTGCTAGGGTTTTTAAATCGAAAGTAGTACCTATGCAAGCTGCTAATTGAAGTGCGATTTGCGTATTGGGTGCTAATCTACTTTGATTCGAAACCAAAATATCAATAACATTATCGCTGTAATTTACATCCTTTACTTTTGCGATATCCCAATCCCAAGCACCTAATTTTGAATTAAAATAAATAACATCTTGATCCTTCAAATTTTTAAGCATCTCAATGGTAAAAAAAGGATTGCCGCCTGTTTTTTCAAAAAAAATCAAGCTAAGATCTTTTGATCTTTCATGAGAGCAATTCAATGTTTCGCAAGTCAAATCATCTGTTGCCTCCCAACTCAAAGGTTGCAACGATAAATTATCAACCATCCGCTTTTTCTGAATATCAGATAATGTTAAACTTAAAGGATGTGTGGTATCTACTTCATTGTCGCGGTAAGAGCCGATGATCAGCAAATGACTTAAATCTTGGCTTGTCACTAATCGACTTATCAAATTTAGCGTAGGTACATCGCTCCATTGCAAGTCGTCTAAAAAAATTACAAACGGGTGTTCTTCACTAGCAAATACTTTTACAAAATTGAGAAAAAGTAATAAAAAACGATTTTGTGTTTCGGCAGGGGAGAGGTCTTGAACTGGCGCTTGTTTACCGATGATTAATTCAAGGTCAGGAATTAAATCTACAATTAACTTAGCATTCATTCCCAACGCATCAATAATTTTTTCTTTCCAAGCGTCGAGCCTTTGCGTGGGTTCTCCCAATAATTGCCGAATGAGATCCCGAAAAGCAAACCCTAAAGCGGCATATGCTGCATTTTGCCGAAATTGTTCAAATTTTCCATTGATTAAATAACCATATTTTAAGACGATGGTTCTTCCTAATTCTTGTACAAGCGCTGTTTTACCGACACCTGAATATCCAGATACTAAACAAAATTCGACCGCACCAAGTGTTGCGTTCTCAAAATAATTTTCAAGTTTCTTTAGTTCAATTGCTCTTCCAAAAAGTTTTTGAGGAATTTGAAAATGTGGAGATACATCGGCTTGCGCAATCTTAAAAGAATCATTAATTCCTTCATTAGAAAACTGTGATTTCAACCCTTGAAGATCTGCCAAAATGCCTTGAGCACTTTGATAACGATCTTCAGCATTCTTCGAAATCAATTTCATCACGATTTCTGAAATCACATTCGGCACCTCCTTATTTAGATGATTTGGAGAAACAGGTTGTTGGCTTACAATACAGTGAACCCACTCGAGCGCATTGGATGCAGCATAAGGTAATTTTCCAGTGAGCCATTCATAAAGTGTAACACCAAGTGAATAAAAGTCAGTGCGAAAATCTACATCGCGATTGATTCTTCCCGTTTGTTCTGGAGAAATATATGGAAGGTGACCTTCAATTTTTTTATTTAGTTCAAATGAATTTTGTTGTTCTCGACTCAAGTCAGAGGACGCACTAAAATCAATCAATCGCAACTCGAGATTTTCAGGATTAATGAGGATATTAGATGGTTCTATTCGCTTATGAACAATATTACATTCATGCACATTAACCAATACTTGAGTTAAGTTACATGCCACTTCAAAAAAATGAGACAAGGGTAAAATCCGTTTGTCAAAACGATCAAGATAATCAGAAAAGGAAAATCCAAATCGCTCCATTACTATGGCTAGATTTCCTTGAGCATAAGTTTCTAAAGAAAACACTTTAATCACGCCCTTCACCTGAAGCTGATTGGTGATTTTATACTCCCGCTGAATCATCGCGAGATGTTCTTTTTGCGGGTATTTTTGGAGAAGGGTTTTAATAGTTACTTCAAGTCCATCTTCCTTTCGAATAGCCCTATAAATGACCTGAGGATTTGACTCATGGATTTTCTCCAGCAAGACATATCCAGGAATAATTTCTGAAATTCCAACTTCCAGATTTCCGATCACATTTTATATATCAAATATTTTTTTAAAGGTTGCGTGATAAGTTTCCTTTGCATTATGAAGCAAAGGATAACCATGTCCACAAAGTGCATGCTTAAATGAAATTTCTTTCAATCGCACAAAATCGTCGGCCTTTGGTTGACAAACATGCATCCATGCAGGGCCTAAGTTTCCAACTTTGAAAAAGTCCATCTTCGTCATGGTTTCCACCGTAGAAGCTTCAAAAAACTCATCCGGCTCCACCCAGTTTTGTAAGGAGTCGCATGCAATTAAAATACCCCCATCAAGATCGAGGCGGACAATACATTCAGGGCGCTGCACCGTTTTAAATTCAAAGATGGAGCAATTCTTCAAAGGCATTTCACCACCGGTTTTTAAAACCATATCCACCTTTAAATCTTCTTGCACTGACATTCCTTCGAGTGCCCAAAATTTTGCTTGATAACGATCTACATAAAACGGATCATCTACTCCATGCATATCTCCAATTCGAACTACATTGGTCACTTTTCCCAATTTATCAAGAGCCGCTAAGCCTTCCTCATTCAGTCGGACTGAATTAAAAATGGTTAAATTTCCATCTTCCCGAACCACAGTCATATTTCGACTGAACTGCCACATGGATCCAAAAAATTCATTCTTCATGGTGCCTGTAACGAAGAATATATTTTCAAATACTTCTTCTATATTTCCATGCGCCATGGCAGGTTGATAGTTTGACATAATTTTTATTTTTTAAATTTACTTAGCAACAAATAATATGTATGACAAATATAATTCATTTATCAATAGATCAATAGTCATCCTTCAATTAAATAACTTCTTCCACCAATCGTCCGACATAAACAAACTCCCTAGCATATTCATGTAAATAGGCGTTCAAGTATTGTTTTCCTGAGGGATGAATTTGATCATTTCTAATGTGCTCCAACGTCTCACTTCCATTACTCGAATCGTGACGTTTCAAATGAAAAAGTGTAGTGTCCTTCCCACCAAAAAGGGAAGCCGCACTTTCCAATTCCTTTCGGGCACCTTTCATATCGAATACCGCACCGGCTATAGCCGTTAAATAAGGACACGCAGCAAGCGTTTTAGTAGTAAAAAGGGTTAGGGGCTTTGAAGGGAATTCAAATGGAGGATAATCATCCATTTTATGGGTTGGATGGTTTCGAAGAACATTCAAATATTCAGTTCCAAGACCGGAAACTTCGGCACCTTGAATCAGAATATTCAAATAACGAGTAGTGGGCAAGCAAGAATTGTCAATAAAGGCGGGCAGGCCTACATAAGTAAAAGCATTTTTAAATCCGTTTTTAGTTTCCACCAACACTTCAATTCGATCGTAGCCAACTCCTTTAGCCTCCATAGCATCTAAGGAAGATAACTCCTCGTCCTTACACTCATGAAGCAGACCTTCTACCACATCATCGGGATTATTTGAAGGTTCAATATTGCCAACACCTCCTTCATGACGAAACCAATGCTTCACATTAAATTTCAATTTCCATCCTCTCAAAACTCCTACTTCGGAATCCAGTGGAATAACCCCTTTTGCTTTGAGCGAAATTAAATTTAGATTAGATCCATATCCAAAATATTGAAACATACATTAAATCTTATAGCCATAACTTTGGTCTTCCTGTTCAATAATTTCAAGAACCCTTTTATTATTTGTCCAATGCTTTTTCATTTCATCGAGGACAGTTTTGGGGCTATGGTGATGCTCATTAGCCATTTTATATTGCCAACCTGCTGCAATTAAATCTTGCGTCATAATTTCTTTCTTCACTTCTGCGTCAGCTTTTTTATTATCGTCCGTATAATATAAATATTTACTAGGGTGATTTGCACAAAGTACAGGGGTGATCACGTCGGAATCAAACAATTTCAATTCCACCAAGGAAAGAGGTGCTAACGGACCCTTAATTTGTGGATCAATTTGATCGGCAAATGCCAATTTAAGCCAATCCATCACAGGGCCACCATAAGCCATTACGGGTTGTGTAATTTTCCCATTGGGGTTTAATCGTGCCTGCAACATTTGCTTCACATAAGCGGTAAACAAATTATTAAATGGAGCAATGCCGGTACTATCTCCGCCTGGTGCGGCGATGGGCACACAATCAACAATCGTTTCTAGTTCCGAAAAATTAGATATCGTTAAATTATTATACCCCAATAAATTTTCCCATCGGCGATTGGTTGGAGAATACAAATAATCCTGATAAACGAAAGTTTCTAAAGGAGGAAAATGAAGCAACTGCACTGACTTACAATTCGCCATTGAAAGACCAAAGGGAAGCAAAAAACGCATTTGATCCTTACTAGCAGGAGGGATTAACTTTTGATTCATTTGAAAGATAGACAAAGCAACCTTGCCGGCTTCCAAATAAGCTGGAATCAGTTTGCAATAAGGAGACAAATCATGATGTGGGCTAAACATTTTCAATACATAAGTACCTTTATCCTTATCATTAATTACTTCCGCCCATGAGCCATGAAAGCGATCTCTGTCCATGCTTTGATTAAAAACATGAGCCATATAATCTTCTAACGTTGCTAATTTGGCATCTTCCTCTACAGACGTATAAGAAAACAACTGTTTAAATTCATCGGTAGTGCCGTTTAATGTAATTTCAATCCCTTGTTTCATACAATTTTTTTAAGGTTTGGTTTAAATAAATTTCTGTCCAAAGTAATAAAAAATCAATTGACAAGGAGAAGTCTAGTTAATAATATTGAATTTCAAGTACAAGCTATTGTACTTCATTTAAAAAGCCACCTCAAGCCCCATTCTATTCCTTTTTTATAAAATAAAAGGAGATTCCTTAAACAGTTTAAATAGCGTTCATCGGTTTTAGAAAAGGGCTGCTTTCACATTCCAATAATTACCATCAAGAAATTTAACAGCCTTTACAAAAGGGAAAAAACAAGCATAAAAAAGATAGCCTACCTGGCTGCTCCAAACTACTAAATAATGCATTGCTTCATACCAAATGCCTCTAAACTAAGCGATCATTTGCTTGTTATTTCCTCACCTTCGGTTTTAAAGACAGCATCATTTCTGCCCAAACATTCCATCATTTCTTTTAACTCAACAACAGCAAGGAAAAGAAAGCTTAAAAAAAGGCCATTAGCTTCTCAATTATTGAGTGAATTTTACCTTATTGTCCCCATGTTCTAAAATATGAAAGTCAATATTCTACTATAAACTTAATTGATATTGGATTTTCATTAGTTTAGCCTTCCCTTATCCCCGAATTTTATGTCCCACCGGATATTCGCCTTTCTGTTTTTACTGTTCTCTTCCCTCGGGATCACCTCCTGCAACACAGTAAATCCCAAAACACCCCTCGACACCCTCTTACCCACCGTAGAGCGTTGACAGCCAGAGTTTTTGCAACCATTCAAAATACAATGGATCCTTTACCTTTTAGTTTTTCAGCATGAACAAACTCAATATGATTTGTCCAAGTAACACCTTGTTCACTATATTTGTATGTTCACGGTTCGTGGACAAATGATTTTAGCTGAACAGATAATATGGAAATGGAAGAAAAAATAGCGCAAACAGCCTTAGAGAATCTCAAGAAACATTCTGGTATTGAGGGAACTTACACAGCCACCCATAAAAAGGGTTTGGATGGTGAAGTGGACTTAATTTTTCAAAACGGCAGAGAATTGTTCCTAGTGGAGGTGAGACGAGAAATCAGAAACCACCAATTGCCTGTAATTGAAGAAATGGCAAAGAATAACAAAAATTTCCTGTTGATAGCTGAAACTATTTTCCCTAAAACAAAGGAAGTGTTGCGAAAACAAGGCATCGGCTATTTGGACATCTCAGGAAATATTTTTCTGCAAACGCCAAATCATCATTTGTGGATAAAAGGACATAAAGCAGAAAAACAGAAAACAGAAAAAACGAATAGGGCATTTAAGGCCACAGGATTGAAGGTGATTTATCTTTTTCTTACCGATGAAACCTTGTTAAACCAGCCTCAGCGAACGATTGCAGAAAAAGCAGGAATTGCTTTAGGAAACATCAACTACATTTTGAATGGACTGAGAGAATTGAAATTTCTCATTGATAAAAACAAAAAAGAATTTCAACTTATCAATAAACACGAACTGTTTCAAAAGTGGATCAGCCGATTTGAAGAAGAACTAAAACCGACTTTACATATCGGCAATTTCCGATTTCTGAAAAATGATGATCACAACCATTGGAGAAATATTGTGTTGCATAAAAATCAAACCTATTGGGGAGGCGAACCTGCCGGAGCCATTATTACAAACTATTTGCTTCCGGAAATATTTACTTTCTATACGAATGAAACAAAAAGCCAACTTATAAAAAATTATCGCCTTATTCCTGACCCAAATGGAAATATAAGAGCATATAAAAAATTCTGGAAAGACCAGAACACCTTTGATGAAACAACGGTTCATCCCTTGCTTGCCTACACCGACCTTATTAATACAGGCGACAGAAGAAGCATGGAAACGGCAAAAAAAATATACGATGAGCTACTTAGTAACCGACTTTAATAAAATCCGCCAAGAGAAATCAATTCTCCAAATTTTAGAAGCACTTGAGAGGGGCTTCGTAAAATTTGACATTGACTTTTATTTGGTTGGTGCTGTTGCTCGTGAAGTATGGATGCGGGGCTTGAAAGACATTACACCAAGAAGGGCAACCAGTGATATTGATTTCGGAATTCTGATAAAAGACAGCGGACACTTTGCAGAACTCAAAGATTATTTAATCAGTAAGGAAGGATTTACAGGTTATAAGGAAAATGCTTTTGTGCTGATTGCACCTGACCACAGACAGATTGATATACTTCCTTTCGGTGAAATTGAAAAGGAAGGAAAAGTAACGGTTAAAGGAACAGGCATGACCACCATATTCGTGGATGGTATGAAGGAAGTTTTTGAAGAAGGCGTTCCTGAAGTAAGTTTTGAAGAAAAAATAACTTTCAAAGTATGCACCTTGCCAGGAATCGTTTTGCTGAAACTAATTGCTTACGATGACCGTCCTGAAATTCGAAGAGATGACCTGATTGATATTTCAGACATACTACTTCACTTTTTCAATATTTATGATGAAATCATTTGGAGTGAACACAATGACTTGTTCGGCGATAGCAAATCGTTAGAAAAAATTTCAGCTCGGGTTTTAGGCAGGGAAATGGGAAAAATATTGAACCGAAATAAAAAACTAACCCAGAGAGTTATAGGAATTCTTTCAGCAAAAGGAAATGCAAAATCAATTGCTGAAATTATGGCAGGCACGCTTGACAAAACTGTGGATGAAATAACTGAATGGCTACAAGAAATAATAGCAGGAATTAATGAATTAACCTTGTAAATGAGCTACGAAAGTTCAGAAGATGTACTATTTGAAAATGCAACCCAACAGGTTAAGAAGAACTTGGTGGGTGAATTGCCTATGCTTGGACAAAAGAAACTTTTGGAGCAAATGGATCACTTACTCCAGCGGGTAAGAGAGGGCTTAAGAAATTTTCGGTTCAGTGTTCTGCTTATGGCTTTGTGGGTTTAGCTTGTGCCTCCGCTAAAGCTACAGCAACATGCGGTCAGTGACATGCGGTCAGCGACATGCGGTCAGCGGAGCAAAGCCAGCAAGCGACCGCAGCGACCGTTGCTGACCGTGGCGCCGCTGCGCCTGCCTGCAGCAGGCAGGTTTAAAATTTTATCGAAGCTAAAATTTCAATTGGATTTGGTATTACAACTTCTTTTTCTTTTTAGTTTTTTTCTTACTGTTTTCGGTCAATTGCAATGTTGTTTTTGCGTTGAGAGAAGTAACTACTTTTTTTCCAGTTTTAGCTTCCAGTTCTTTGAGTGCAACTTTAGCTACATGACCACCTTGTTTTGCAACGATCTTACTTTCTTCTAAATTGGTTGGATTGGTTGCTTCAGAAATGTCTTTGGTGGATGCTTCTGCAAGCATATTCAAAATGAGTTCCGTGTTGGTCATGTTATCTCTTAGGTTTTCCTTTTTCAATCCCTTCAAGATTTTGTATTCTTTGGTAGTTTTATCACTCCATGCTTTCGTAATAATATCAGTAAGTGTTGCGAACTGCGCGCCTGCTTTCAATCCCCTTTTTTTCCACTCGTCGGTTAATTCCTTCCGAATTTCAATACTTTTTAGTCGCTGGTTGATCCAATTCTCCGAATAACCCAATTTCAGGTATTGCTCCAAAGCCTTGTCAATACTCAGTTCAGGGTCTTGCATCTCATCCAACCGTTCAGCAGCAACTTTAGCTAGCCAAATTTTAAAGGGCTCAGCTTTTGGTGATGGTATGGATTGTATCAGCCTAAAAAGTTGTTCGGTATCGGCTACATCGGTCATGTAAAATTTTCCATCAGCTGCCTCCATTTTCAGTTGTCCCAATTTATGGGACAACTCACTTCCTTCTGCATTGAGTTTAGTTTTTAAGGCATTCCAGTATTTTCGGGGTCTAGGGCTACCGGTAAGAATTTCAATTACATCAATAATTGAAAAATACCATTTCTCTTGTTCCGCATCCCAAACCGTTCTGACTTTTTGTTCCTCAAATATTTTTATTTCATTTTGTTTTTCCATGGGGGCATATTAAAATATAATTTGATAGCACTCTTTTTAAATAGGTTTTCGTCTACTATAAATCATTAGAAAATCAATTACTTAGAAGATTTAGAATTTTAAAATTATAAATAAATATTGAATCCCATAAATTTCTTTCAAATTTATTTAGCTTTTTTCTTTTCATTCAAAATTTGCTTGAAAGGATATTACTATAAGATGAATTCCCAACTACATAATGGCCATTTTTCTCAATGGAAAATTCTCTCCAAACTGACTCGTAGTTATAGAAGGAGCGTCGTTTAATACAGCATCTGTTATTAAGGAGTTTTTAAGTTTATAGAAATAAAAACCCCGCGTCCTTAGCGGCTTCCTAGCGTCCCCGCGGTTAAATTTGCTATAAGCTAAAAATTCTTTAGTTTAGCAATCCCTTATCCCCGAATTTTATGTCC
>JBJXGU010000360.1:0-4304 GCA_046160245.1 Bacteroidia bacterium | reverse complement strand
CTTTCATCGGGTGATATTTCAAAACTCCAGCACCACTGTAAGGGACTTCCTAAATTATTATAGGTGATTTGATTCGAAACAATTCCATTGCACCTATCAAAATCAAATCGCTCCACTATACCTCTTGCAGCAACATTGTATAAATGATTACCATCCATATTAAATTTTAGTCTAAAAAAAGTTTCTCCAGTAGCAGGAACACCAATATATTGAGGTGTATTTGCTGTTACACCTGAAGGACTAATCAAATAAGCAGTAATATCATTTTTAGGTGCGAAGTCCCAACCTCTAGCAAGCACCCACCAATCTCGTCCATTCCCATGACGCACAGCTGTTATTCCATCACAAATTCGATCCGTTCTTAACTGGACATTCTTCTGCACAACTTTTCCTAAACCACCATTAAATGATAAATCAATAATTGAATAATATAATCCTTGTGTCGCGCTAGTTACTCCAGCACTAAATATATAAAATCGATTCTGATTTGCAGGATCAGGTACAATCACCATTTCTTGATACCACAGTGTACCAACTAGTGAATCTCCACTTTCCATCACCACATGATTTTTACTTACAACAGTTCCATCCGTGAAAATATTATTAATGGCAAGCCATTGAGACCAATTAGGAGAACCACAATAAAAAAGTAAGTCTCCAACACTATCACAAATACTTGCACAAGTTCCACGTACACGCAGTATACTACTCGCTGGTTGTGGATTAGCGAGAATTTTAAAATCAATGGCCGCGCTGTCTCCAAATGCCCAATAGCGATCAGTGAACTGTGCATTTGATGAATGACAATTAATAATTGCAAACAACAATACTAGATATGCTATTTTAATTTTCAATTTTATTTAATTAAAACGACTTTTTTATTAATAATAAAACCAAAGTTAGTTTTAATCCTTAAATAATAAATACCCTCCAAATGATGTGACATATTAAAATTAATGAGTGTTGAATTAGAATTTACATAATTTGCTGAGATAATTTTCCCTAAGTTATCATAAAGTTCAAATGAAGCTTTTTCTCCTCCCAATAAAGGGTAAGTGACCATAAATTCTCCAGTAGTTGGATTAGGAAAAACAGAAATTGAATTATGAGGAGTTGTATTTTCAATTGTAGAAGTCGGAATACAATAATTCGGATTTTCCATTTGATTGTTTAATCCCCAGCTGGATGTTTTTCCTTTGAGGTGAATTGAGCTGTGAATATAATTGCATGCAAAACCTAAACTATCGGGATAGTGAATTTCTCCTAAAAATCCATCGCCCACTGCACTTCCTGACGTACCATAATGTGACACGATGATGGTTCGGTTGGGTGATATTTTTAAGCTACTGAATCCGCAATTGATCTGATTGTAAATGATCGTTTTTGAATTTTGAATGATAGATTGTACTCCAGAACTAATATCAAACTGAAGTATTTTTCCATATGCAGGAACAAAATTAGTGGCGGTGTCAATTGCTCCGATATACAATTTTAAATTGTCGGGCGAAAAGGAAACTCCATACCCACCGTCATTAATGTTAAGTTGTATTGGATTGGAGATTGCCCCTGTTGAGTTATCAAAATCAACTAGCGCCGTAATTCCATTGTAGTAAGTGGTAAATGCTAGTTTAGTTCCGTTAGGCGAGGCTTTCAATTCGCCAATCGCATCGAAGTTGGATAATCCTGCAATTCCCTGCTGATGGGTTTTAATAACTGGTCCAACCGAATAATAATCGGGTGTTGTATTTATTCCCGACGAGGTAATACTATAAACAAAGAAATTATTATTTCCATATTCATGTCCGATCAACCAAATGTCTTGCCCGTTTGCATGTCGACCAGCTGTAAGTTTTTCGCAATTGCTGGTGTCTTTTAAAATATTGAACTTAGAGATTACTCCGCCCAGACCTCCATTTAAGTTCATGTCAATTTCCGCATAATTTACTCCAATGGCATTCGGATAGTAAGGGTTGGAACTAATACCTCCTTGTACATCTGCAGTGAAAAAATAGTAAAGATGATTGCTTCCTGGTTTCTTGATGGCAATGTTTTGGGTGATACTGTTCGAAAGTCCTGCATTGAAACCATTCGACATCGTATCGTGATTTGCATTGAAAATATGTAATCCGTTAGAATAAAATAACAATTCTCCAGTTTGTTCATCACTCATAGTGACACAGCCTTCCCAAACTGAACCATTTCCATTCTCAAAAACAGAATCAATACAATCATAAAAATGTACTCCGGCTCCCGATCCTCCAAAGTACCATTTGTTATCTTGCAATTGAGCATAAAGCGGCATGGAAAACACAATCAAAAAAAGAAGAAGCTTAAATTTTTTCATTTGAAAACAGCTTAACATTTTAATTAAAACTCAATTCGTACTTTTCTATTATGACTTTATTTATTTTACTTAAAGAAGAAATGATTGCACTCGAGATTAATTTGATTTATAAAACTCCCTCTCCTTTTTATCCTCACCTTCAGGAGAGGGTGGAGAGGTCGCGAGGTGTCGCGAGGGGAGAGGCTAGAACTATAATTGACTATTATCTCTTCTATTTTCGAACTTCATTTGATTTGCCAATTTTCTTAAATCATGAATTAAGTATAATTAATAACTAAAGGTACTGAGTTTTTTTGAATATGGCGTAATTATTAAAGAAAAATTGCAAAATTCATGGATTAATTAGGATCTATCTCCTACGATTTCATCAACGCCTTCCTCTTAAACTCCGAAGTGAAGTGGAATTGTACTTCCGGATAATTCTTGATCATCTGATCGAGCATCCATTGTGAATCGGCAAGGTAAACCAGGTTATTGTCTTTGTCGGTAGCTACTTGATGCTGGCGGAAACGTACAAATTCATCCAATTTGTTTTTGTCATCACAAGTAATCCAACAGGCTTTGTAAACACTAATCATATTGAATCGACAAGATGATCCGTATTCATGCTCTAAACGATACTGTATTACTTCAAATTGCAATTCTCCAACCGTACCTACAATTTTACGGTTGCCACCATACTGAATGAATAACTGCGCAACCCCTTCATCCGTCAATTGTGTAATTCCTTTTTCAAGTTGCTTGGATTTCATTGGATCGGTATTCACCAATTCTTTAAAAATCTCAGGCGAGAAACTCGGAATTCCTTGGAAGTTTAAGTTCTCCCCTTGTGAAAGTGTATCTCCAATTTTAAAGTTTCCACTGTCATATAATCCAATTACATCTCCCGGGTAAGCTTCATCAATGATGCTCTTGCTTTGTCCGAGAAAAGTTGCAGGATTATTAAAACGCATATCTTTATCTAAACGCACATGATGATAAAATTTTCCGCGCTCAAATTTCCCACTACAAACTCTTAAAAAAGCGATTCGATCACGGTGACGCGGATCTAAATTGGCGTGAATTTTAAAGATGAATCCCGTAAAGTTTTTATCGTCGGGATGAATTTCTCTTTTGTCAGTAGGTCGACTTCCGGGCACTGGAGAAATTTTAATGAAAGTATCCAGCATTTCTTTTACTCCGAAATTATTGATGGCTGAGCCGAAAAATACAGGAGCTAACTTCCCACTTAAATAATCTTTGGTATCGAAAGTTTCGTAAACACCTTCTATCAATTCTACATCTTCACGAATTTGCTTTGCATATTGCCCTGCTAATTTATCGACAGCCGGATCAGCCAAATCGGTGATGGCAACACCCATCGGCTTTTTCTCGCTTCCTGGAGTAAATGCATATAAGCTTTGATCGAAAAGATTGTAAACTCCTTTAAAAGTTTGTCCAACACTGATGGGCCAACTTAACGGACGTACTTTAATTTTTAATTTTTCTTCTAACTCATCTAACAAATCAAAAGGATACTTTCCTTCGCGATCCATCTTATTTACAAAAATGATCACGGGGGTATCACGCATCCTACAAACTTCCATCAATTTGTAAGTTTGTTCCTCAACTCCTTTTTGACAATCGATTACTAAAATTACACTATCAACCGCAGTTAAAGTTCTGTAGGTATCTTCCGCAAAGTCTTTGTGACCGGGAGTATCCAACAGCGTAATGAGGGTGTCGTTGTATTCAAAATTCATGACAGAGGTAGCAACCGAGATTCCCCTTTGTCTTTCAATTTCCATAAAATCGGAGGTAGCGCTCTTTTTGATTTTATTCGACTTTACGGCACCTGCCGTCTGAATCGCCCCTCCAAAAAGAAGAAACTTCTCCGTCAATGTCGTTTTTCCGGCATCGGGATGGGAGATGATGGCAAATGTCCTTCTTTTTTTAATTTCCTGATTAATACTCATATACT
>JBJXGU010000359.1:0-3486 GCA_046160245.1 Bacteroidia bacterium | reverse complement strand
ACTCCGGCAGCTACCACACGAGCTTTATACAAGATTTGCTGTCCAACTTTCAACGACTGCACCATCCTCAAAATTCCATCATCGGGAAGCAATGCTCCATTGATTACCAAACATTCGGTTCCGCTGGCTAATGGATAACGGCCAGAAAGATAAAATTGAGTTAACGATCCCGAAGTTCCTTTGGGAATTCCCAACAGCATTTCCCATTTGCTCCTTGTGGTTAAAATTCCACAGCGCAAATCACCCACAGGTCGTGTAAAAACAAAGGGCAATAATTGATCACGGTACTGATCGTCAGCGAGTATAAGTTGCATAGCCTATCTAATTATGCAGTGAAAATAATATATAAAAAGCAATAATCGAATAATTTCATTGGAAATATGATTTACCTAATTCTCTACGAAGTTTATCTTCAATTCAGATGAATTTATGATCTTCGCAACCATGTTATTTAATATCAAAAACAGGCTTTTTATCTTGATTCTAATACTGGTAAGTTCTAATCAGTTAAAAGCTGATTATGTATGGACTCAGAACTGTCTCAAGGGATATGAAGCGGTGATTGCCCTTGATTTTGAAACTGCCGACAATTACCTCTTAAAAGAAAAAAGGGAACGACCCGAAAATTTATTAATCATCTACATTGAAAGTCAGATGGATTTAATAAAATCGTTTGTGGATGAAGATGAAATTGCTTTAGATGGAATAAAGTTACGCAACGAACAAAGAATTGAAATATTAAAGAAACACAAAGGAAAATCGCCTTACCAACGGTTATGCATAGCCGAAATGTACATTCAACTAGCCATTGCTCGAGCCCGAAAAGAAGAATTTTTTGGTGCTGCCTACGATATTCGCAAAGCATTTAAATTATTGGAAGATAATCAAAAAGCTTATCCTAATTTCTCACCCAACTTAAGAGGATTAGGTATCATCCATGCCGCTATTGGTACCATTCCAAAAAACTATCAATGGGTAGTAAATCTCATTGGATTAAACGGAACCGTTCAACAAGGATTAAGCGAGTTAAAAAAACTTTTAGCATCGACTTATAAACAAGAAGAATATGCTTACATGCGCGATGAAACCATCATGGTACTTACATTCCTCGAGCTAAATTTGGGAAAAGACAAAGACAACGAACTCATTCGAAAAAGATTTTATCCTGTAAAAGACATCGAGCATAAACCCTTGCTCCTCTTTTCAAAAAGCATTTTCCATTTTGCAGCAGCAGAGAATGACAGTGTGATCGAAATATTATCGGAAAGCAGAAAAGTAGTTAAGAATCAACCTTTGCATTACTTATATTTTATGGAAGCGAATGCACGATTAAACAATATGGACTTTACTGCTGAATCACTTTTCAATACGTATTTACAGTCGTATAAAGGCAGTACTTATGTGATGTCGGCTCGACAAAAAATTGCCTGGATCCATTTGTTACAAGGTGATGAAACAGGATATAAAAAATACATCGCTCGCTGCACACCTTATCGCAAAACCGAAGAACTAACCGATGAAGACAAAGCAGCAATCAAAGAAGCGCAAAGCAAAGAACCTCCACATTCCTTACTCCTAAAAGCCCGACTTCTTTTTGATGGTGGTTACTATTCAAGAGCATTGAACGAGCTTGCCGGAAAATCGATCAATCAATTTCAAGGCATCAAACCACAACTCGAATTCACTTATCGACTAGCTCGTATTTTTGATAAGATGAAAAGAAATGAAAAAGCAAAACAGCTTTATGAAACAACCTATAAAAACGGACTCAATCAAAAGTTTTACTTCTCAGCCAGTGCGGCCTTACATCTAGCTCAACTCTACGAAAACGAGGGCAACAAAGAAAAAGCGGAAGAATTCTATAAAAAAACGCTAGAACTCAGGGATCACGACTATCAAAACAGCATTGACCAAAAAGCAAAGGCAGGACTTGGTAGACTCGAATCGAAATAATTGGCAATCGCGATGCCTCGCTAGGCAAATTGGTGAGTTGGTAAATTGGTGAGTTGGTGAGTTGGTGGGTTGGTGGGTTGGTGAATGGCTGCGCTCAGCTGTTGCCGAAAGGAAATAGATGTTAGATGTTGGATGTTTTTAGGTTCAAAAAACCGTTGCGTAAGCTGCTTAACGTTGCGAACGCTGCGGTTAAATTTAAATAATATTAAAGCTAAATATATAAAATGGAATTCATCTCCCCCGAAATACTACACTATTGCGAGTCGCACACCAATCCCGAGTCAGAATTACTGCAACAACTCAATCGCGATACGTATGCAAAAATCTTAAATCCACGCATGTTGAGTGGACATTTGCAAGGACGATTTTTGGCCATGATGAGTCAGATGTTACGTCCAAAAAACATTCTAGAAATCGGAACTTACACGGGGTACTCTGCACTGTGTTTATGCGAAGGATTAGATACAGATGGAAAACTCATCACCATCGATATCAACGACGAACTCGAATCCTTTTCATCCAGCTTCTTCAAAAAGAGCAAGTACGAAAAAAACATAGAAGCACGTGTTGGCGATGCTTTGCAAATTATTCCTACCCTTGATCTCGAATTCGATTTAGTATTCATCGACGCCGACAAACCCTCCTACAGCAAATACTTTGATTTAGTCATTTACAAAATGAACAGTGGTGGAATCATCATCGCCGATAATGTATTGTGGAGCGGACACATCTTAAAACCTGAAGCAGAACAAGATTTCGACACGAAATGTCTACATCAATTCAACGAAAAAATAAAAAATGATCCACGTGTTACCGTGACGATGTTACCTGTAAGGGATGGAGTAAGTCTTATTCGGAAGATGTAATTATATCTATAATTATAATTTGATGGGCCCTACCTATGCTGAAGCTTCGGCAGGCAGGCACTGATTTATTAAGATGATAATGATTTTTTATGATTGTTTACAATTACATGATGTTAAACAATTAGAACACGGATTAATCGGATTTTCACGGATTTTTCGCTGCAGCCGTTGCGTTAACGTTGCGACCGTTGCGTTTACATGTAGCAGGTATGTTTAAAATACAATCAAAATAATAGATAGAATTTTAAGACCTCTCAACAAATAAATTTCGCATTTCGTGTATTAGCGAATTCGGAGATTCGTAATTCGTAAATTCGTATCGATTCGTAATTCGTAACCAATCAGAAATTCATATTCCAATATATATCTTGCAAACCATTAATTTGTTACCTTCGTCAATACCAATGCAAGAGGACACTATCTCCAAGAAAAAACCGAACTACCCCATCAACACCGAGCTACGTAAGTATCTAAGAGGATATGGACGTAAGTTTTCGGCCGACATGGATTACGATGATTTGTTACGCTTTACGAATTCCTTTCCTTACTACGATAAAAAAGGAAAGGATACTTTATGGGAAACGGTATATTTTTCACCTTCCGAAAACACAGCATTAAATTTTGCTCTAACTGGAATGTATGCGCAATTAAAAACAGGTGGTGATTT
>JBJXGU010000358.1:0-21435 GCA_046160245.1 Bacteroidia bacterium | reverse complement strand
TGGTACGTAGCAGAGCAAATTGAAGAGGAGCGTTTAGCCCGTAACTTATTGGATAAACTCAACTTAATTGGAGGCGACAAGGGCGGTATGTACCTCTTCGACAGAGATTTGGAGACGATGATTCCTGAAGGAGAATAAATAACATTAACTCAATTCAACGGAGTTATTAATATCACCATGTTGTAAGAAATAGGGCCACTGCAATCCATTTTTGTGGTGGCTTTCTTTATCTTGCCACTCGAATGTAAATAAAATACCGACGTACAATAATTCATTGATTTTTACGTCAAACCTTAACACCAAGAAGAGAAAGAAAATAATGAAAATGAAAAATTGGTCAAAAATATTTTTACTTGTCGCTGTGAGCGTAAGTATGAGTTTGCAAAGCGTGGCACAAAACGCAGCGGCCTCCCAAAAATTTGATGCCCTCCTAAATATGGTAAGTTATGCTTACGTAGATTCCGTGGATCAAAATAAAGTAACAGAGAGTGCAATACGCGCCTTACTAAAAGATTTGGATCCGCATTCTGTTTATATTCCAGCTGACGAATTAAAAGCAACCAACGAACCCTTGGTAGGAAAATTTGAAGGTGTCGGCATTCAATTTAATATTTTAGATGATACCATCATGGTTACACAAACCATCAGCGGTGGTCCGAGTGAAAAATTAGGAATCCGTTCTGGTGATCGGATCGTAATGATTAACGACACTCTTGTTGCTGGCATTGGAATAAAAAACAACGATGTACTGAAAAAACTTCGTGGCGACAAAGGCACGAAAGTAAAAGTAAGTATTGCGCGTCGACTTACTCCCGATTTAATCGTGTATAACATTACCCGCGACAAAATTCCATTGTATAGTGTAGAAGCTTCTTATCAAGCAGCACCTGGTGTTGGTTACATCAAGATTTCTCGATTCGCAGACACTACGGTGGATGAATTTCAAGTAGCATTAAAAGAATTAAAAGAGAAGTACAATATCCAAAGTTTGATTTTGGATTTAAGTGGTAATGGTGGCGGATACTTGAACAGAGCGATTGAATTAGCAGATGAATTCTTGAGTATGGGAAAACGAATTGTTTATACCGAAGGAAGAAATAATCCAAAACAAGAATCATACTCTACCAATACTGGTGGATGGGAAAAAGGAAAACTAATTCTGCTTGTTGACGAAAGTTCAGCTTCTGCGAGTGAAATTGTATCGGGTGCCATTCAAGATTGGGACCGTGGATTAGTCATTGGAAGAAGAACATTTGCAAAAGGATTGGTTCAAAAACCATTTCCACTTCCAGATGGATCTGCAGTACGATTAACGATTGCGCGCTACCATACACCGAGTGGGAGATGCATTCAAAAAGCATATGAATCAGGTGATGAAAATTATGAAATGGATTTAAGCAAACGTTTCGAGCATGGTGAACTCTATCATGCCGATAGCATCGCATTCAACGATTCATTAAAATATGAAACCAATGGCGGAAGAACAGTTTATGGTGGCGGTGGTATTATGCCCGACATCTTCGTTGCGCTCGACACTAGTTTAAGTTCGCGCTACTATGATGATATCAGAAGAAACGGTGTGATGAATGATTTCACATTAACGTATGTTGATGAGAACAGAGCTTCCTTAAAAGCACAATACAAAGATGTGTATGAATTTAAGAAAGGATTTGAGATGACGAATGAATTCGTCAACAAATTTGTGGAATATGCCGAGAAGAAAGGAACTAAGAAAAATGAAGAAGGTTTAAAAACTTCCGATAAACTGATACGCACACAACTCAAAGCACTTATAGCACGCGATCTTTGGAATACAAGTTCCTATTATTATGTCATCAATGACATCAATGTATTTGTAGAAAAAGCGTTGGAGTCGTTGGATGATGATAGTTTTTCCAAAATGAAAATCGCGGGGAATTGATTGGGCGGATAATGTTTATCCTGTGCTTATCAATTACGCTTCGTATGTTGTAGCTGCTGGCTTCTAGCTTCTGGCTTCTAGTTGCTCCCGGAGCGGAGTCAAAGGGAGATAGAAAATAAAATTAAAGATTGGCGTGATTTATTCACGCCTTTTTTATGACTTTTACATCAAATGACTTTTATCATTGGCTAGATTTTAAGAGCATCTAATTTTATTCTCTTATGAATTTAGCCAAAAAATACGTTCGAGAATTAACTCAAATTAAGAATCAGTTTGATCCAACTTCTACAGGCAAAAAAGAGCGCCTTCTTGAATTACTAATAAAGGAAAAGTCAATTACAGATTCTGACTTAATAAAATTGCATGAAACATTACTTTTCCTAAAAGCACATCCTTCGCATAAAAGACTTTTAAGCAGCGTTTCCAATTTACAAAAAAAAATCAATAAAAACATTCTTCAGTCTATCCAACGAAGAAAAGAAGAAGGTATATTTGAACAAACGGGTGTTGCTGGAACTTGTATCACGGCTACTTTCAGTTACAATTTAGTAGTATGGCTTTCTAAAGAATATCCAAAGCATATCTACTTTGATAGCTTTGGTGCGACTGATGATCTCATAAATTCGGTGATTTCATCTTTGCTTCCATTATCATTAATAGAACATTTTTCAGATGAAAAAACCGAAAGTTTTATTTCTTGGATGGAGGAAATTGCAGGAAAAGATAAACGCAATCAACTCCAATTTCTATTACAAATTTTTTCCGTTGTTGATTTAAGTATTCGTACTGCGAGCCAACTGATGGAGCAACTAGAATTATACATAAGAATAGATTTGGCAAAACTTCCATCACGCTCAACCATTACAGGATTAAAACAGACACCTTTTTATCATAAAGAAGAATTACTAAGAACATTCAATTTACAAGAGATCATTCAAACATATTTACCTCAACCCACACCACTATCATTACTAGATAAAAAGCGTCTATCTGAATCTATTCGCTTTCAACTTATCAGCCTCTATAGAGAAACAGATCCCGGGACGAATACAGATTTTGATGACATTTCACTTTATCGTTTAGAAAGAGGTTTAGATGTCGTTCTACTTGGAATGGATTCAACACACCGATTACCTATCGACACATACATTGGATTCTTCGCATTCAAAAATCAAATACCTTATGCATATGGTGGAACATGGTTGTTAGGGTCAACAGCCAAAATTGGACTTAATATTTTTCCTTCCTACAGAGGAGGTGAATCAACATGGTTTTTTGCACAGCTAATGCGAGTTTATTACCAAGAATTTAAACCCGACTATTTCATAGCAGAGCCCTATCAAATAGGAAGGGGAAATCCGGAGGGAATTGCAAGTGGAGCATTTTGGTTTTACTATAAGCTTGGATTCCGCTCTCTCTCTCATTCGCATCGGCTCTTTGCTTCCAAAGAATTTGATAAGTTATACTCAGGAAAAACAAAAAAAACACCGAAAATAACGCTAGAAAAATTAGTAGAAGATGAGATGGTATTAGCAATCAATAAAAATATCGTCATTTCGAAAACTAAATTCGACACAATGCAACTGAGTGCTTCTATTACGCATTTCATCAGAAATAAATTCAATGGGAATCTAGAGAAAGCTATTCAACAATCACTTTCTACATTGATGACTGAATTGAATATTAAAAATAAAGAATATTTTCTCTCGCTAACTCCTGGAGTGGAAAGCATTGCCCTTTCTTTATTTGCCGCTGGGGGGATTAAATTATGGAGCAAAAAAGAAAAACGATTGCTATTAGATTTGATAGAAGAAAAATCTTTTGGGACTGATAGTAATTATGCTAAAAAATTAAATGCGCATAAATCATTATTAAGGCTACTACAGAAATTATCAAAGTGAATCAAAGATTGTTATTTATAAACGTATATCATTCCATACTACGAAAATTAAAAAATTAGTCGGGGCTTTCATATTTTTCGATACGACTATGTTTGATGGGCCACTGATCAATTATGATGATTATGATTTATTATGATTGATTATCGCAGAATATAGATGACAAAATTGAACCTACTTGCTGCAGGCAGGCACGGATAATTAGGATAAATACGATTTTCACTGATTTGCTTATGGAAACATAAAATTTTCGAATAGGGTATAAGCATGAAAACCAATTTTCAAATTTTCAAATTAAATCATCTTCAAATTAATTTAATCCTTCGAGAAATAATCCCCACTTTGATAAACTCCAGTCGTTTGCTTTACAATTTGCATTAACAAATCATTGGCTAAAGACGAAGCGCCGAAACGAAAATAGTTTGGGTTCATCCATGCTTCGCCGAGCGTTTCGTTTAGGACTACTAAATATTGAATGGCCAATTTTGCAGTAGCAATTCCGCCTGCGGGTTTCATGCCAATCATTTTTCCTTCTTTGTAATAAAAATCGCGGATGGCTTCGAGCATGACTAAGGTGACGGGTAAGGTTGCTGCGGGTTGAACTTTTCCGGTCGACGTTTTTATAAAATCGGCACCGGCATACATGGCGATGTCGGATGCTTTTCGCACATTGTCGAGGGTACTCAACTCTCCAGTTTCTAGAATCACTTTAAGATGGGCTTCACCGCATGCTTCTTTCACAGCCGCAATTTCATCAAACACATAATTATATTCTCCTGCTAAAAAATGTCCTCGAGAGATCACCATATCGATTTCATCGGCGCCTTCGTTCACGGCAAACTTGGTTTCATCCAGTTTCACTTTTCGGGTACTCATTCCACTTGGAAATGCAGTGGCAACGGCTGCTACTTTTACACCGCTGTTGCCTAATGCCTCCTTAGCTACACGCACCATGGTAGGGTAAACACAAACCGCAGCGGCCGATGGTAAATCGGGCATCGCATCGTAAGGCCGCATAGCCTTCGCACAAAGCTGACGCACCTTCCCTGGAGTATCCTTTGCCTCGAGAGTGGTGAGGTCCATCATACTCATGGCCAACTTAAGAGCATGCATCTTAGACTCATTTTTGATAGAGCGCTTGGTGAAGCGGGCGATACGCTCGTCGATGGAAACAGAATCAATTGGAATAGTGGTGATATTGTGCATAAGCATGTAATAGGTTACGAATTACGAATCGATACGAATATACGAATTACGAATACGCGAATATACGAATACGCGAATTACGATGGGTTACGAATTACGAATCGATACGAATATACGAATTACGAATACGCGAATATACGAATACGCGAATTACGATTGGTTACGATGGGTTACGAATTACGAATCGATACGAATATACGAATTACGAATACGCGAATATACGAATACGCGAATATACGAATACGCGAATTACGATTGGTTACGATTGGTTACGAATTACGAATCGATACGAATATACGAATTACGAATACGCTAATATACGAATACACAGATATACGAATATGCTAATATACGAATACACTAATTTCTATGGGATACGAACTAGCCTGAAGCATTCTGGTTACAAACAAAACCAGTCGAGGTTAAAATGCTTAATCACTAGTCTTTTGATTTGGCTTTTGTTCAACAACATCTGACATATGAATTCCTTCTTTTGAGTAATATTCTTCAAGGACAATTCTTTTTGTAATTACGCCAGAATGTGTAAAGTTGATCAGTATGGCAAGAGGAATTTTGGCGCTGTGCATGTAATTCAATACTTGTTTCAAATAGGCAATTCCTGATTTTATATCTCGCTTTAACTCTAAGATTATAATTTTTTCAATCAAAAAATCGACATATCCATTTCCTAATTTCTCCCCCATAAAAACGACATTTACATGATATTGCTCTGTAAAAAATATTTTTGCTTTTCTGAGTGCAATCGCTAATGCTTTTTGATAAACTCTTTCCAAATGTCCAGGACCAATTTCATTGTATACAGAATATGCACAACCAATAATTGCATAACTTAACTCTGAATAAATTAGATCCTCTCGTTTTACTTCCTTCTTCATAAAAATTATTTAACGACAAAAATACTTGTCCAAAAATTAAATAACCTATAATAAACATTTGTATCCGTTTAAATACGAGTATACTTTTTAAAAGCTATAAATTCAACCATTTACATCCGCCTAAAAAACATGTATTCTTATTTTCCGGTAAAGACTTTCCCTCTACTATCTTCAATTTATACTTTAGAAAAATTTCAGAAATAAAATAATTCAATAAATAAGTTTTTCGCTTTTACGATTTTGTTTCAAAGCAATTATTATAGAATTAGCGAATTAGCGTCCCGATAACAATATGGATTGAGAGATTCGTAAACTATCGTATCAGCGAATTAGTGTATCTGGGAAATTCGTATCGCGAAGCCTCGCGACGTATATTCGCATTGGCGAATTAGCGTATCCGTAAAATTCGTATCGCGAAGCCTCGCGAAGTACATTCGTATCGGCGAATTAGCGTATCCGTAAAATTCGTAATTCGTACATTCGTATCGATTCGTAATTCGTATCCTACTGAAAAGTTTGTAGCTCGTATAGTTTCTTATAGTATCCCCCTAGTTCAATCAGTTGACTATGAGTTCCTCTTTCAACAATTTCGGCTTTGTTCATGACGATGATTTGGTCGGCGTGGATGATGGTGGAAAGGCGATGAGCAATCACGAGTGTAGTGCGATCTTTCATGAGTTTGGTGAGTGCATCCTGAACGAGGCGTTCTGATTCCGTGTCGAGGGCGGAAGTAGCTTCGTCGAGAATGAGGATGGGCGGATTCTTTAACACCGCGCGAGCAATACTAATGCGTTGACGTTGGCCTCCACTTAATTTTCCTCCACGATCACCAATGTTCGTTTGATAACCTTCGGGCATATCGGCGATGAACTCATGTGCGTTGGCGACTTTTGCAGCGTGAATCACATCCGCTTCCGAGGCGTTGTCGATACCAAAAGCAATATTGTTAAAGACGGTATCATTAAAGAGAATGGATTCTTGCGTCACTACTCCCAACAACTTGCGCAAATCGAAAATGCGAAGTTCGCGGATATTGATACCATCCATTAAAATTTCTCCTTCGTTGGGATCATAATAACGGGGAAGCATATCCGCTAATGTCGTTTTGCCGCTTCCCGATTGACCCACTAACGCGATTGTCTTCCCATGGGGAATGTCGAGGTTGATGTTTTTAAGGACGTTGACACCATCGCCTTTTCGATAGGCAAAAGAAACATTTTGAAAACTAACTCCTTGTGTGAATGATTTAATTTCTTTTGGATTTTCAATGTCCTTCACTGCGACCGGTGCGTCCAGGATATGATAAATTCTCTCTGCCGATGCTAATCCCTTTTGAATATTGTACCAAGCTGTGGTGAGAGATTTTGCGGGCGGAATGAGTTGAGAAAAAATAGCAATGAAGGCGATGAATTCGGAAGGCTCTAAGTTGGCATCTACTCCTAACACTAATCGTCCACCGAAGTACATCACAATCGTTAATACCATGGCACCCAAAAATTCGCTGAGCGGAGATGCTAAATCTCTTCGTCGACCAATTTTGTTGAGCATACGGTACAATCCTTCGTTGATTTTTCCAAAACGCTCTTTCGATTTTTCTTCTGCGGTGAAAGCGTGGATGATTCTTAATCCGCCGAGCGACTCATCCAAATTGCTGAGCAACTCGCCCACTTTTATTTGTGCTAAAGAAGATTTTTTCTTCAGACTTTTTCCGATGCGACCAATGAGTAATCCGGCGATGGGTAATAATACGAGCACGAACAATGTTAGTTCCGAGCTCATCGAAAACATGGTTATTAAAAAAATAATAATATTTAAGGGTTCACGAAAAGCGGCTTCTAGTGAATTCATAATGCCCCATTCTACTTCTTGCACATCGTTCGTTACACGCGCCATAATATCGCCCTTGCGTTCATCGGTAAAATAACCAATGGGCAGTGTTAAAATTTTTGAATATACATCGCGTCGAATATCGCGTACCACACCGTTGCGGATAGGAACGAGATAATACATGGCCATGTAGCGCGTAATATTTTTTAAGAAAAATAAAACAACAACGAGTAAACTAATAAACGATAAGGCTTCCAGTTGTCCGTGTTGCACTACAAAATCGCTTAAATAATAATTGAAATTATTCAGTAATACTTTTACGGATCCCGACCATGGTTTTAATACATAATTTCTTTCCTGACTAAAAAGCACATTCAAAAACGGAACAATCATCGTTAATGAAAAAAGCGAAAACACTACAGTTAATAAATTGAATACAACGCTAGTGATTGCACGACTCTTGTACGGTCGAATATAACGGATGAGGCGGAAGTAGTTTTTCAAAATTAATTAGGAGTAGCGCAAAGATAGTTTTACTAATTATCTTTTAGTTTTTTGAGATAAGTTTATTGTAAAATGCCGACCTACATTGCATTACACCCCAGTCAAATGCTTCTGCATTTAAATTTGTAGCATCGGTATTGACTCTAGTGGGGCGCTTTCGCCAATATCGAAATCGACTCAAATCGAATTTTATTTTAGGCTACATTTCTGCACCTCCAACGAATATGGAATTCGTGATCAGCGCTTTCTAAAAAATCACGATTCCCCTTTTAATAGGCTTTTAATAAAGGTTTGAGCGTTGAGTTTCTGACGTTCCGCCCATCGGCCCCCGGCCAAAACAAAAGATTTAGCATTGATTAACAATAGTTTAAATATTTAGGAGCATCAATACTTGTATATACAACAATTGTGTATATATATTTGTACCTACAATTATTGTTAAAACGTTTAATCATGAAAAAAGTAAAGAAAATTCTTGCCGCAACTGACAAACATATCGGAAACGGAAACTATGTAAAGAGTCCTTTGCCGAGTGAATTTGTGGATCAAATTAGTCCTTTCATCATGCTCGATCACTTTGGTCCGGTACAGGTAACTACTAAAAAACCATTTTATGTTCCACCGCATCCGCATAAAGGATTTGAGCCCGTGACGTTGCTTTTCAAAGGAGAAGTTTTGCATCGTGATAGTATGGGAAATGTAGGAAATTTAAAAGCGGGTGATGTGCAATGGATGACAGCTGGAAAAGGTGTGATTCATTCGGAAGGGGTGCCTGCAGAATTTTTAGAAAAAGGTGGCGAGATGGAATTGATTCAACTATGGGTAAACCTTCCTCGCTCAGCAAAGCAACATGAACCACGCTATCAGGATTTACGTGGAGAAAATTTTCCATTGATAAAGGAAGGTGATGCGGGATTGAAATTAATTGCAGGCGACTACAAAGGACAAAAGTCGGGTACGGAATTATTAACTCCAGTATTAGTGATGCATGGAAGACTAGACAAAGATGGAAAAACAGATATTGAAATTCCGGAAGGATATAACGCCAGCGTATATACGTTAAAAGGAAAATTACTAACGGATGGATTTGAAGTGACTCCACAACATCTTATCTGGTATGAAGAAGAAGGGGCTACGTTATCCTTAACGGCTATAGAAGACAGTGAATTTGTTGTTTTATCGGGTCAACCTATTTTAGAACCTATTGTAAACTACGGTCCGTTTGTGATGAACACACGAGCAGAACTGGTGGAAGCTATTGAAGAATATCAATCGGGGAAGATGGGGGTTCTCGAGAAATAAATTAAGAATTAAGAATTAAGAATGCAGAATTAGTAATGCAGAACCTGCTTGCTGCAGGCAAGTTCAGAATGCAGAAATAAGAATTCTGAAGCTAGCAACAAGTGTCAGTGCTAGAAGCCAGAAGCTGCTACTGGCTTATTTTTCTGGGATAATTAATGATACAAACAAATAATTAAAATTTATAAAAAAAATAACTAAGTAAAAAAATAAAAATCATGACAACATTACTTGAAAAAACAAAATGGGCATTAGATCTTTCGCATAGCGAAGTAGGTTTCAAAGTAAAACACTTAATGATTACGAATGTGAGTGGAGCTTTCGAAAAATTTAATGTAGAAGTTGAAGCTAGTGACGATACATTTACAGATGCAGAAATTAAATTTACTGCCGACATCGCCAGCATTACTACATACAGTGAGCAGCGCGATGCACATTTGAAAGGAGCTGAATTCTTCGATGCTGAAAAATTTCCTGAGATGATTATCGAAGCAACCGGAATTGAGGGCGAAGGAGAAAATCGCAAACTAAATGCAAACATTACATTGCATGGAATTACCAAATCGGTTGTCTTTGCTGTTGACTTTGGTGGTGTTGCGAAAGATCCGTGGGGAAATACAAAAGCGGGTTTTAGCATCAACGGAAAAATCAATCGCAAAGATTTCGGATTAAATTGGAATGCGCCTACCGAAGCGGGTGGTGTGTTGGTGAGTGAAGAAGTGCGATTGCATGCAGAAATACAATTGTTGAAGCAGGCGTAAATATTTTATCCGATCGCATGGGAATATCAAAACAACAACAATCCGTGGAATCGTAATGTTGTTGTATAAATTAAAACAACCATGTCAAATCCATCGGTGGGGTTGGGGTTAAAACGATCATTTCAAATCCATCGGCGGAGGTGGGGTTAAAACGACCATTTCAAATTCCCAGCCTAGGGATTAATCCCTAGGCTGGGGGTTGAGATTAATCCCTAGGCTGGGGTATATTAATACCTGGGTGGGGATGGGGATTGTGTTAAAACGACCCTTTCAAATCTTTCATCTCGGCTTCCATTTTTTCGATGCGTTTTAATACGCGATCTTTTGCCCAATATTCTTCGGGTAATTCGGCGCTGATGTAATTACAAAATTTCCATACTTCGCGAATATCCGTTGCCGGTACTTCGTAGGCATCGTAATTCGGATTGAGTGATTTGAGTAATAGATTTTTTTTCTTCTTGATTTGGTTGTACGCTACTTTGAAAACAATTCCATCTTCCTGCGTCAACAACACGTAGGCACTTCCATCTTTTATATCATAAAAATTTTCTACGTACTCACCGATCACCCAACTTTTATCGGGGATTGGCATCATCGAGTCGCCGCTGATTTGAAACATTCGGTACTTCCGATCACCAAAAAGAATGGGCAATTGAAACGTAGGTAGTTTCTGAATAAATTCTGGATCCGCGAATCCATTTTGGTACCCGGCCTTTGCTTTGATGGGCACCACTTCAATATTTTCTTTGTTGTTGCTATCGACGGTAGTGGCGATCACACGGAGTCGAGCTCCAGTTACGTACACATCGTGTCCGCGTTCGAGTTCGCCGAGTTGAAATTCACTCAGCTTACTTAAATCCAACTTGACGAGTGTATCGATGCTCACCCGAAAATATTTGGAGAAGGCGAGGAGCATCTCGAGTGTTGGATTTTGAACGCTACCGTTCTCGTAGCTATTGAGGGTGGAACGGCTGATGCCAAGTTCTCCGGATACATTATCTTGGGTGAACTTGCGGCGTTGGCGGAGGAGTTTGATGTTAGCGTTGAATATCATTTCTTGGCAATTTAACCGCGGGGAGCGTAGCGGGTGCATTGGACTTATTTTATTCTATTTACTTATCGTTTCTATTAGTGACTCTCTTTTACCACAGAGAGCACAGAGTTTCTCACAGAGTACACAGAGTTTTATAAACTACAAATGAACTGAGTTTAATTGTCCATTTTATACTATTTACTTTTCGCTTCTATTAGTGTCTCTCTTTTACCACAGAGAGCACGGAGTTTTTCACAGAGGACACAGAGTTTTATAAACTACAAATGAACTGAGTTTAATTGTCCATTTATTAATCTTTTTATTCCATTCTTTATCATAACTGTATTGAAGTTAATCATCAATGCTAATTTCTTATCAGCAACTTTTAAGTATGTGAGACATTGTGCAATATGAATATCATTTATTGCTTCGATAGATTTAACTTCTACTATTAATTTATTTTCTACTAAGATGTCTAATCTATAACCTACTTCCATTTTTATTTCCTTATAGAATAACGGAATGGGCTTCTCGACTTCTATATTTAGTTTTGCTTTTTGCAATTCAAAGACTAAACATCGTTGATATGCACTTTCAAGTAATCCAGGACCGAGTTGGCGATGTACTTCAATCGCACATCCGATCACTTTTGTGGCAAGTTCATTCTCCGTATATCCATATTCTTCTCTTCTTTCTGTGATCTCTGTGCTCTCTGTGGTAAGCGGTAATCTCAATGTTAGTTGAAGAATCTTTCCCTTTTTGTAAGTCCTTTCTTAATGGTTTTCGTCCCGTTAATTTTACCTCTGCGCCTTCCTTGCGTTCCCCGCGGTTAACCCACGGAGCTTTAATTGGTGTGTGTTCATTCATTGCAAAATGTTTTTTCTAGAAATTTTTTACAAATATATGTTTATATTGCAGTCCTACCAAATGATTGCTCAGTAACCAAAATAAGTTCCCCCTCCCATGTCCCTCCCCGAACGCACAGTGGTCCATATGGACCTCGATAGTTTCTTCGTATCTGTTTCACGCTTAGAGCATCCCGGCCTTTTTAATAAGCCGGTGATTGTGGGTGGAAGCAGCGAGCGCGGCGTGGTGGCGGCCTGCAGTTATGAGGCGCGGGCTTATGGTGTTCACTCGGCGATGCCCATTCGGATGGCGCGCCGACTGTGTCCCGATGCGATTATTATTCGTGGTGATTACGAACGTTACAGTTATTATTCAGGCATGGTAACAGACATCATTCATGAGCAAGTTCCGTTGTATGAGAAGTCTTCTATCGATGAGTTTTACATTGACTTGAGTGGGATGGATCGATTTTATGGATGCTACAGTTTTGCTTCGGAGTTGCGACAAAAAATCATGAAAGAAACGCAGCTGCCCATCTCCTTCGGATTATCTAAAAACAAAACGGTGAGTAAAATTGCCACGGGAGAAGCCAAGCCCAACGGACAACTAAAAATAGATTTGGGAACGGAAATTCCTTTTCTGGCGCCTTTGCCCGTGCGAAAAATTCCAGGTGCGGGAGAGAAAACGTGCACCTTATTACGCAGCATGGGTGTAGAAAAAGTACATACGCTACAAGAGATGCCTGTGAAGTTGTTAGAGAAAGTATTGGGCGAGGCGGGAATTTCGCTCTGGAAAAAAGCCAACGGCATCGACAATAATCCGGTGGAGCCGTATAATGAACGGAAGTCCATCAGCACGGAAGAAACTTTTGACAGCGACACCATCGACATCATTTTCTTAAAAGCGTTATTGGTGAAGATGGTCGAGAAGTTGGCGTATCATTTGCGCAGCGAAAACAAACTAACGGCATGCATTACCGTAAAGATTCGTTATTCGAATTTTGATACGCACACTACACAATGCCGTATCCCCTACTCGTCCAACGATCACACGCTCATTGCGAGAGCGAAAGAACTTTTCGATAAACTGTATGAGCGAAGGATGTTGGTGCGTTTGATGGGCATTCGATTTAGTCACCTCGTGGGTGGCGGACATCAGATCAATCTTTTTGAAGATTCGGAAGAGATCATTAACCTCTACCAAGCGATGGATAAGATGCGACAAAAGTTCGGCGACGGAGCGGTGCAAAGAGCAGTAGGAACGGGATTGAATTTAAGAAGGTTTAATCCGTTTAATGGGCTTTCGTCGTGAGGAATTAGGAAATTGGCAATTGGCAAGTTGGTAAATTGCTGCACCATGAAGTCTGTACGGAGTACTGTACTTCATGGGTGGATTGCTACGCCCAGAAGTCTGTACGGAACCCAGAAGTTGAAGCAAAGCGAAATACTTCTGGGAAGTACTGTACTTCAGGGGTGTCCCGATAGCTATCGCGAGGTAAATCTTTAATGGATATGGCAGAAATATTTTTTTGCTGAAATGAAAATTTCGCTTCGGATACTATTTTTGCTGCAAGCTACAAGTCGAGTGGAGGAAAAGCCGCTGTCTTGAAATAAAATTTAGCTTCGGATACTATTTTTGCTGCAAGCTTCAGGCTACAAGAAAATTTAATTGAGACCTTGAATGATTCTGCGCTTTGATCGAACTGCGCGGGGCAGACGACATCGCGATGCTTCGCGACCACCCCGAAGTAAAGAACTGAAATATAATTTTATTAGCCGGTAAATAAACATTTATAGTCGAATACAAGTATTTGCAAATGCTTTTAGGGTAGAGAAATAGCTTGTAGTAGAAAAAATGTGAAAGGTGCGATGCAAGTAAGAATTTATCATTTAATACTAGTGTAAATAAATATGCTCGCCCTTCAATAATCTTTGTTCCATTAAATTGGATGTTGAACAGACACAACACCATTTAAAAAATCAGAAAAGAAAAGGCGCAGATTGAGATGGAATTCTTCTGTCGCGATTTTTGTTGGAATAAATTAAAAAAGCTCAATTAATTGATAGTTATTTTTATTCATCATTTTAGTTAACTTTTCAAGAGGCACTGAATCTGTTTCTATGCGTAAAACCTTATCACAATCACTCAAATCAAAATTCCAGTTCATGCCATGAAGAATAGAATTCAATTCTGGTTCAAGCTTCAATACTTGTTTTTTACTCCGTACAGTAGTCTTAAATAGTCTAATACTCATCTTCGGTTTCATCAATCTATTATTTTCTTAAATACCATTTTAATTTTCTATCCATCTAGATAACCCATCCACTCCATGGACGCCATTACGATCTTTATTTCTCCATAAAAGAATAGGAAAGACCGGGTGTTGGATTTAATTTCCAAGGATGTTCCTTTGCTTTTAGAAGTGCGATGCCTAATCTAAAATTAAAATGATCGTCTAACATTACTCTTGATCCTGTCTCTACTATAAATCCATTCCGACCTTTATACGATTTTGATAATCCATGTACGAATGAAAAAGTGAAGAAGAGCGATGAAGGAATTAATTTATCGCCCCAGGGGAGATACCAGAAGCTCATTCCTACTTTAATAAATGAAGTGCTCTCATTTTTACCTTCCTTATTCTTTGAAATAACTGTGGGATAAAACCCAATATGCATTGAAATTTGATCGACTCTATTTTCTATTCCTATCGAAGGGTTCCTAAAAAGGTTAACGCTCGTTTCGTTTTCATCATAACGATCCTGTGCCAAAATCGGTATAGCGTATCCAAAGACGATGAAAGAAACGAAAATAAATTTTAGCAACCTTCTCATTAATTACTTTTTTTAGCATCAAACCGATAAGTCAACATAAATTTCCCATACGTCATATCCTTCAACGAATAATCGCCTTCAGTTACTAGTTTGTTCTGAGAATTGAATAGCTTATATTGATTACCCATAGCAAGACCTGCTTGCAATTGCAACCAAAAGTCTTTATAAACTCTTCTATTATATTGAGGACCCATGTGAATTACCGAAAAGTCAGCATTATCAATTGTCTCGTTATACTGATTTACAAAATTTTTCAAATTATACTCTGTACCATCAATGGAGGCAGCAAATCCCACTTGAGAATTTGAGTTGATGTTATAGAACATACTAAACTTTGGCCAATAAGCCTGACCAATCCATTTTCCATTGTCACTTTCATAGTCGATAGAAAAGGCTGGAATGAACTGCAGTTCGCCAAAAACATAGGTAGCAAAAACACCTAAACCAATTTCTAAATGAGAAGCCATTTTTAATTTTTTGGTGGCTACTAGCGCTCCTTGTAAAATAAAATCTTCATTTGAAATTGTACCTTTAAAGTCAGAAGCCAATGATGGCATTGCTAAACTAGAAACAGACCAACTTTTAGAAATGGGATATTTTATAAATACTGCCGACTTAATTTCCTGGATTTTATTGGGTCTACTTTCATCAATAGAATTATTTTGATCATAATTAATATCGACTAATTGATAAGCTAGTGTAGAAAACACTTCTGCCTTCCCAACTTTGAAATTAGGTACAGGAGCCCAAACATCATACGTTGTAAAAGAAAATTTTCTTCCTTTAAGTGGATTTCCATTAGATAATTTTTCTATTTCACTTTTGGAATGCATGGTAATCGCTATTCCACCGGCATCTTGATACAATTGTGCTTGCGATCGATCACAATAAATGGAAATCAATAGTATTGTTAATATGATAATTTTTTTCATAGTTATAAAATAGAGGGTTAAATTTCAGATAGAGGGTTAAATTTCAGAAAGTGTTTTTGAACGCAAATAAAATACACCCAAAATTACAAGCCATATTAACCACAGTGTACTACCTATAAATCCAGCTAAGTCCCAAACTGGAAAAGAAGGAATAACCGTAGCAAACAACTCGGCTTGGGCTAACAAATAAATGGCAGAAGTGATGTATGCAAAGTAAGCAACCCAGTTGGGAATAGCTCTTAAGCGCTGAAGAGAGATGGAAATCATAACCGTCCATGCAATCGTAAAAAGCTGTCCAAGATATTCACCCAAAATTACTCCGGCAAATTGATGAATTGTTTTGAATGCAACTATAGCCGCTTCCTTCGTTGCCAAATCTGTTGTTCCAACATATGCATCCGCTAAGATGGGAACTACGAACGTCCATCGTAACAATCCAATCATCTGCACAATTAATCCGGCAACACCAATAGTAGTGGCGAGACGCGCTAAAGGAGCTTTGCTTTCTAATTTTTGACCTAGCAATATATACGCTGGTAATAAGGGGATTCCAGTGATTGCAAATGCAAACCATGTGAATATTAATTTGCTGCCCCCTTCATGAAATTTTGTTAGTATTGTTGCCGTATCATGTCTTAAAATATCAGGATATTCAAAAATGGAAATTAAGATGTTATAAGGAATAAATAAGGCAATTGCTCCCGCAATTAATAAGCCTCCAATTATTTTGTTTGTTTTCATTTGATTATTTTTTTGATTTAGATTTTTCATACCATTGAATTGTTTCTTTTACGATTAAGGAAGGATCTGTTGCATGATCGCCGAATCGATTTGAATATTTACTGTGATCCACCAAATACGGGTATTCGAATTGATATGCTAGTTCATAGAATTCACGAATCAATATGTTGAAAATTCCTACGATGCGAATTACGTATTTGGGGATTCGCTTATAATGCACTTTTTTACCGGTATATATTTGAAAAAGATGGATCCATTTATCCATGCTTATAACAGTTGCATTGGGAGCATGCCAAATTTGGCCGAATGCATCAGAAGCGTTTCCCACATTAACCATGGCCTTTGCAAAATCATCGATGTAAGTAAATGTGTGTGGTAATTCGATGTTTCCTGCGAGCAAAACCGTTTTATTGTTATAGATTTTATCCAAGAAATCAGTTCCAAAAATTCCTTTATGGATTCTAGGACCAATAAAATCGGCGGCCTTCACAATGGCAACTTTACTTCTTGATACATTTTCTTTATTCAAGAAGGTATTTATTACATCTGCTCTTATCATCCCCTTTTTCGTTTGGGCGTTATGAGGTAACATTTCATGCATCATTTCTCCAGCAACATTCCCATAAGAATATAAATTGTCGGCGAAGACCAACTTTGCATTTGTAAGTTGTAGTGCCTGTGAAAGAGCAGAAGCAGTAGCTGGATAAAAGGCTGTCCATTGCTGATAAGGAACATCGGTGCAACTAAAAATCACTTCAGCGTTACGAGCTATTTTTATCATTTCATTTTCATTGGTTACATCTGCCGCAACAAGCTTTACGTGTTCGGGGACTTTTATTTCCAAGAATCCCGTTCTATTAACCAAAGTGATTTCCTCGAGCGGATTCACTTTTAGCAAAGCATCCATCACCGCTATGCCCAATTGTCCCGTGCCTAATATTGTCTTCATTAGTTGCCTTTAAAGAAAAATGAATAACTAATTCCTGGAGTTGGGTTAATCTTCACCGTCTCCCCATCTGCCGCTACTGCTATCGCTCCAATTCTTAAATTGAGTCCCTTCCAAACCATCCAGCGGAACCCAGCCTCAATACCCAGCGCTTCTTTGCCTTCATAGTCACGATTAAATCCATGCAAGTAAGATGCACCAGCATAAAATGATGAGGGGTTTTCCTTTTCACCAACAGGTAAAAACCAAAGTGTGAGACCAGCCTTGGTGAAGCTTGTATTCTCTCCTGATTTAAATGCAGTAGGATAATATCCCGCATGAAATGAAACATGCTGATGACGAAATTCCAATCCTGCCGATGGATTTCTAAAACCGTTAATACTTAATTCATTTTTTGAAAATCGGCTTTGCGCAAATGCGCTCGTTGATGCTACTAATAGCAATAGAATAAATTTGTTTTTCATATCGTCTCCTTTTAAATGACGATGCAAAAGTGGGAAATGCAAAAAGTCTTCTACTAGACAAATGTCCTAAAATACAATTAGAGTATATTTTTCCGTATCCTACTTAAATGACGGGGGGTTACTCCAAGCATTGAAGCAAGAAGTTGAAGAGGGATTTGTTGCAAAAGATGGCGTTCAAATTTTAGCATTTTCTGATAGCGTTCTTCAGCAGTTAGGATAATAAGGTCAAATCGACTTGCATCAATTCCACAAAGGGATTGTTCCAAAAGACCAATATAAAAGGCATTGAACCCAGGTACCTCGTTGACCAATTTTTTTAGCTTGACTTTATCAATTAAATAGATACTCCCGTTTGTAAGAGCTCTAATATTTTCTAATGCTGGAGTTTCACTAATAAAACTAAGTAATGATGCCATCCACGTATTTTGAATGTTCACATAATGAGTTCTTTCTTCCCCATCCTTGAAAATATAATATTGAAACATTCCTGATTTAACAAAGCCAATATGCTTACTCGTTTTACCATCCTCCACAACAAAGTCATTTTTTTCAAATGTCTTCAATGAGAAAGAATCTACTATTCTATTTAATTCATCTCCTACAAAGCCAATTTTTTCAAAATACTCACTTAGTTGATCCATAATAAATTGATAGGATATATAAATTAATATACAATACTACCAATTTCCGAAATATGAAGACCTATTAATATGTAGAAAATTCCAGCCAAAGGGTTCGTTCTTGTACAATTGAATTAATAGGAGATTCGGAGATCGCGAAGTGTCGCGAAGAGAGGGGGAGATCCTGCTTTCAGCAGGCAGGCGCGAAGTGTCGCGAGGAGGGGGGGAGAGAGGGGCGTTCTGCACGTGCTTGCCGAAAGAAGATTCTTTATCCATCTTGATTATCATACAATCAAGAAAAACACTTTTTCCTTTTCTCCTCCAATTACTTAGATACACACACACAATTTTCTATTGGAGAATTTAGTTTTATGTTTATCTTGCAATCATACTATTTGATCATAATACAATCATACAATATGGACACAATCGATCTTATCTTAAACGCGCTCCGCTATGCGCCACTCTGCCTGATGGGCCTAGGAACAATGATGCTTCTTTGGATTCAAGTAAAGGAATTAAAGAAGTCCTGATGCTAGCGTGGGTATAAATCCCAGGGTCCAAGGATGAACTACAAACGCAAATCTTTGTGAATCTTCTCTAGTAGTGAGAGTGAACCGAGGTAGTTTAGCTGTTTAAGCAGAAAGGATTAGATCCCATTGCGAAGCCTCGCGACCAACATCTTGGCAGTTGTAAACAGGTAGGACTAGATTCCATTGCGAAGCATCGTGATCATCTAATGTCTAACATCTAATCGCGAAGCCTCGCGACCAACATCCCGCCATGTACCTCAATTGCCACAGCTGGTTCAGCTTTCATTATGGAACGCTCTCGATTGAGAAGCTGTTGGAGGAAGCACAAAGGTTAGGGGTAAAAAAGCTAGTATTAACCGACATTAATAACACTTCCGGCGCACTCGACTTCATCCGCTTGGCTCCGAAATATGGCGTGGAGCCAGCGGTAGGAATTGAGTTTCGTCAAGGCGATACCGTTAGATTCATCGGTATTGCAAAAAATAACGAAGGCTTCGAAGAGCTGAACCGCTACCTCAGCGATTGTCTCCGCCAAGGAGCTGCTGAAGGAGAAAGTTCGGGCAACCGTGACGCCATCATCCCCAAAGAAATTCCATGTTTCAGGAACGTTGTGGTTATCTTACCTGTTAAACTGTCATCCCTCGACCCTCTCTCGTCTCATGTTGAGATGGGAGGGGAGAGATGGGAGAGTGGGAGTGAGAGTGGGAGATGGGAGAGGGAGAGGGAGAGTGAGAATGAGTGTGAGTGTGAAGAGGAGAGCGCGCATTCTTTTGTTGACGCGACTGCAAATAACCAAGCTCTACGTTTGCAGCGAGCAGACATCGGTCGGCTACCAATAGCGATTCGCGAGACTTCGCAACTAGTAACTAGTAGCCAGAAGCTAGAAGCTCGTCGCGAGGCTTCGCGACCAAAAGCTAGAAGCCAGCAGCCAGAAGCTAGCAGCCTTTTCTACGGGGTAGCCCCCTCCGATTTATCGCGACTTCCATTTTCGGAATTTAAAGATCGCCTTCACCAGTGCGTCATCCTTTGGCCGGTGACCGTGCGCAACAAAACGGATTTTAATATTCACCGACTCCTCTGCGCCATCGGACACAATACACTTCTCAGCAGAGTTCCGCCCAATGTGAATTGTAGTAGAGAAGAAGTAATGCTCCCTATTTCGGATATCCGCGACCGTTATAAAGATTTTCCACAACTCCTCCACAACACGGAAAAAGTATTGAGCGAATGTCATATCGCCTTCGACTTCCACGAACCCAAAAACAAAAAAACATTTAGCGGGAGTAAAGGCATCGACACCGAACTGCTCAACCGCGAAACATGGAAGGGAGTAGATTATCGCTTCGGAAAAATAATTTCACCAGCGATTCGTGAACGCGTAGAAAAAGAATTACGCATGATTAATGAGCTCGGCTTCGCAGCCTACTTTCTCATCAACTGGGACATCGTGCGTTATGCACAACGACGCGGTTATTTTTACGTAGGAAGAGGCAGTGGCGCCAACAGCATCGTCGCCTACTGTTTGCGCATCACGGATGTAGATCCCATCGACCTCGATTTATACTTCGAACGATTTATTAATCCCTTTCGACAAAACCCGCCCGACTTCGATCTCGATTTTAGCTGGAAGGATCGCGATGATCTCACTGCGTACATTTTTCGTCGCTATGGAGAAGAACATACGGCCTTGCTTGCGACGTATAGCACGTATCAAAGTAAAGCCATCGTGCGCGAATTGGGAAAAGTTTTTGGTTTGCCCAAAGAAGAAATTGATGCGCTGCAATCCACACGCGATGGGGAAAGTGTAGGCGAAGGCATAGCGAAACTGATTCGCGAATTTAGTTTGCTGATGCACGATTTTCCGCATCACCTGAGTATCCATGCCGGCGGAGTGATCATCAGCGAAAAACCCATCGTCTGTTATACCGCACTCAATCATCCACCCAAAGGATTTCCTGTGACGCAATTTAGTATGCTGGAATCGGAAGACATTGGATTGTACAAGTACGATATTTTAAGTCAGCGTGGACTCGGACATATTCGTGATGCGGTCGACATCGTGAAAAAAAATCGAGGCATCGACATCGACATTCATCAGATCAAAGCATTTAAAAAAGATGAAAAAATAAAAGAACTGATTCGCAATGGACGCTGCATGGGTTGTTTCTATGTGG
>JBJXGU010000357.1:0-6594 GCA_046160245.1 Bacteroidia bacterium | reverse complement strand
GCTTCGCGATGGTCGCGTTGGTTTCTATTTGAGGTGGTTTCTTCTGTTGGTTTTTTGAAGAAGAGTAAATAGAGAACCAATAAAATTCCTAAAACGATTAAGGAGCCTACATTCTTTTTATTCGATGCGCCCATCTTCTAAAAATTTTATTGATTATAAACAAGATGTTCTTCCGCCATCTACTGGAAGATTAATTCCAGTAATATAGGAAGCCGCGGGAGAAGCTAAAAAGGCTATGGCATTTGCAATCTCTGAAGGATCAGCAAATCGACCCATCGGAATTTCACTTTCCATTTCATGGGTGATAGTATCTTCTGTATTACCTGAATTTTTTGATTTGTTGGAAATGATACTTTGTAAACGTTGTGTTGATGTAGCACCCGGTAAAACATTATTCACGGTAACTCCATAAGAAGCCAATTCACCAGCTAATGTCTTCGACCAATTGGCAACAGCAGCTCTGATGGTATTGGACACGCCTAACCCTTTTAACGGTTGTTTTACAGAGGTACTTATTACATTGATGATGCGACCATATTTTTCTTTCTTCATCCCATCTAACAAGGCCTGCGCTAAAATGTGATTGCAAAGTAAATGATTGGAAAAAGCTGAAACAAATTCTTCCGTTTTCGCTTGTGCTATAGGTCCAGCAGGAGGGCCACCTGTATTATTAACTAGGATATGAATGGGATTATTTGCTTTCACATATCCATTTAAAATAGATTTCAACTGATCGGGATTGGCAAAATCAGCCACTAGATAGGAGTGATTCTGATTCTCAGCTTTATGAAGAGTTGCTACTGCTTCTTTCAATTTCTCTTCATTCCGTGCCAATAAAATCACATGAGCACCTAATTGTGCGAGTTGTGTGGCGGCCGCAAAACCAATCCCTTGTGTACTACCACAAACCAATGCGGTTTTGCCTTGTAAGTTTAGATCCATCATATTGCGAAGATATTATTATTTAGGCAGAAAAATACCTATTACAATTGGATGCTAGCCTAATTATTTTAAATATACAGGCGGTATCTTGATAATAAGTTTAAAAGTTATGATAAGATTCGAGATCATTCGATTTTTCAAATGAAACGAATTTGTATTAAAAACAAAATTTTCATTTTTTACCACAGAGTCACGGATTACATAGAGGTTCACGGAGGGTTTGTAATACCAATTGAATACTATTCTGACCCCCAAATTTTATATGTACAGACGGTATAACTTGATAATAAGTTTAAAATTTATGATAAGTTTCAAGATCATTCGATTTTTCAGATGAAACGAATTTGTATTAAAAAACAAAATTTTCATTTTTTACCGCAGAGTCACGGATTACGCAGAGGTTTACGGAGGGTTTGTAATACCAATTGAATACTATTCAGACCCCCAAATTTTATATGTACAGACGGTATAACTTGATTATTAGATTAAAATTTATGATAAGATTCGAGACCATTCGATTTTTCAGATGAAACGAATTTGTATTAAAAACAAAATTTTCATTTTTCACCACAGAGTCACAGATTACACAGAGGTTCACGGAGTGTGTGTATTACCAATTGAATACTATTCTAACCCCAAAATTTTATATGTACAGACGGTATAACTTGATAATTAGATTAAAAGTTATGGTAAGTATCCAGATCATTTGAAAATAGTGATTTATAAAAGACGAAAATTCTCCGTGTTTCTCCGAGCTTTCTCCGTTCCTCCGTGGTTAGAATTCGAACTTTTTTAGGAGTTACGAACATACTGCGTAGATTGTGACCAAAGCAAAGCTATTATGCGATTGGACTATTTAATTTGTGAATCTTATATAATAGGGGAAGTATGAAATGCCCTTAATTGTATTATTTTTTCTAATTTAGTACTCCAAAAAAGAAATAATTATGGCCGTAGCCTCAGCTTTCAATCTGAAGAAGTGGATCGATGAAAATCGTCATTTATTAAAACCTCCTGTTGGAAATCAGCAGGTCTATAAAGCCAACGACGATTTTATCGTGATGATTGTAGGCGGACCAAACTCTCGAAAAGATTATCATTGGGAGGAAGCCGAAGAATTGTTTTATCAAATTGAAGGTGACATCGTGGTGAAAATTATTGATGAAGGAAAGCAACGTGATATTCATATCAAGGAAGGCGAGATGTTTTTGCTCCCACGATGTGTTCCTCATTCTCCACAACGCGGACCGAATACCATCGGATTGGTTATTGAGCGATACCGTGATCAAAAAGAAAAAGATAAATGCATGTGGTTTTGTGAAAAGTGCAATGCGAAATTGTACGAAGAATCTTTTAGTTTAGAAGATATCGTGAATCAGTTGCCTGCTGTGATGAGTAATTTTTACGCGTCCAAAGATCTTTGTACTTGCAAGGAGTGTGGAACGGTGATGGAAGCTCCGCTACCTGTAGGGAACCTCTAAAAACCCCGAATACTTCGTTTTACAAAAATTTTCAAATCCTCATTTACAATCGGTAAACTCCGGTGTTGAAAATTATTGCAGGCATCGTCTGCGAGGTTTTTAGATGCACCCTTTAGATTACAATTTTAATTTTTCAATTTTGATGTGATTGCGAATCCATCGAGGGAGAAGAATAGCGCCTATCAATAAATAAGGATAGTAGCTTAACATCCTCCACAAAATACTCAGTGTTGGCGCAAGACCTTTTGAAATAAATTCTCCTAAAAAGTCGGTGAACATAAATTCTGCTAATCCACTGCCACCCGGTGTAGGACTTAGTAAAATGATGATGCCCATGATCACTTGCTTCCCATAAATTACAAAATCGTTAAGCGCAGTAGTTCCATGAAATGCGTGTAAGATGCAATTCACGATAGAGTAACGGGCAGTCCATGAAACAAACGTAGCTCCAATGCACCACATCCAATACTTTTTGTTTTTATCTTTTAATCCATTCGAAGCAATTACCAATTGATCGCCGGTTTCTCTAGCCTGTTTTTTCCATCTCCTTACTAATGGCGCAGAGAACATATACAACAATAATTTTTTTATAAACTGTGGATTTACAAAAAGCGCATAAGCCACAAATAATTTATAGGCGAGGATTAAAAAATAGACTGTCCAGAAAGTATAGAAGATACTGTTACCAAAACTAGTGTTCAAATGGATACCAGAAAAAAGTGCATCCTTACTTGCCATAAAATAAACGAAGGGCGCCATCACCGCCAAGAAAATACCATCTAGAAAAGAAGAGTTGAGAATAGCGGTAATGCTTTTACCCATATGAAGTCCTTCTCTATTTAAAATGAAAATAGCGAAAATAAATCCACCGCCAATCATTCCAGGAGCCAGTGCTGAACTAAATTCCCAGAGCATAATCACGATGAAAGCGCGCTTCCAATCTAGGTATTGATCGGTGAGCACTCGAATACGAACCATATAAGCCCAATCGCGAATGACGACAGAAACGATGGCCAAAAAAAACCAGAAAGAAGAATTCACATTCCACTTCACGGCAGAAAATGCTTCCTTATCAAAATCTTTTAAAAACAAAAATGCAGTTACGCAAAGACCAATCAAGATGGGCCAAATAATTTTTTTGGGTGAGAATACTTTAAGAATTTCTCGAGGATCAGTTTGCATCCTCTTCTCTTGGGGCTGTAACTTCGGGTGCTGCTTCGAGCGTACTCACCACAAAATTATTAAAGCCTTCACCCATAAAGATGAGTAAGGTTCTGCTCTGAATGAGATCTAGTAATGCGAGAAACGTGAATACGGCATGTAGTTTACTGGTACATTCTTCAAAGAGCTCAATGAAATTTACCTGAGGTTTTTTCATCAATGTTTTATTGATGTAATCCTTTTGGCTATCGATAGAAAAAGGATATTGAACAATAGTATGTGTAACTTTATTTTGATTGTCTTCAAAACGCGACATCACTTTTTCGAAAGTGGCGATAAGTCGATATAACGTCAACTGATTTAATTCGCCCGCATAAGTTGCGTCTGATGTTGCATTATATTTCGCAAGCTCTTGCTCTAAGTTGCCACGATGAAAACGCATCATCCGTTCATCTTCCAGCGCCCTTAACTCTTCTGAGGCCGCTTTAAATTGCTTATAGTCGAGCAATTGTCGAACAAGGTCGTGACGCGGATCAATTTCATTGCCTTCTTCGTCTTTTTCATAACGAGGGAGAAGTAGTTTTGCCTTGATACGCATTAAAGTAGAAGCAACAAGAATGAACTCACTTGCCAATTCAATGTCCATGGTTTGCATATCATGCATGTAGGTCAAAAAATCGTTGGTGATTTTGGCGATGGGAATATCATGAATATCCAATTCATCCCTTTCTATAAAGAAAAGAAGAAGGTCGAAAGGACCTTCAAACTGGGGTAATTTTATTTCGAAACTTTCGCTCACAATGCTCTTTATGGGATTTGAAGTATCAAATTTCAGCCTTTTTCAGCTCTAAAACAACGATCAGCCTAAATTAATCCCATTCTATTGATTAATACTACTAATTATCCATGACCATCGTCATTCCTTACAAAATCGGCTTGACGAACATGAACCTTTATAAAGTTACAAAAAAGGCCATCCTGAAGGATAGCCTTTTCTGTAACTTTATAAGTTAATTTTAGAAATACAAGTTTAACACGATTGAGCCACCTGCGTTACCTGTGTCAAATGAGAAATCGCTTGATTTACCTCCTTTTGTAGAAGTAGATCCACCGTTTCCATCCGCAGTTTTAGTGTCGCTAGCACCTCGGGTAGACAAATCAAGTCCCCATGAGAATTCACCAGATACAGACATTTTTGGAGCGAAGAAATATTCAGCGCCTATAAATGCTTGAAGTGCGAAGTTAAATGTACCACCTTGCTTGTCTTCTAATATTTCTCCAAAACCTGCATTTCCATTAAAAGTGTTTGTAGTTTTCATAGAACCAAGACCGATTCCAGCCTCACCTCCATAATATCCACGTAAACGACCTTTACCACGATATTTTTGAATACCCGCTGCTAAATTAATGTTCATCTCAGAAACTTTCGTTTCTTTTTTATTACCAACAACTGGTGCATTAAAAGTCTCTTTGTCAGACCCAATTCCCAAACGAAGACCTGCACGATAAGCTGTGTTTTCGTCTTTCATCATTTTAAAACGAATCACGTTTTGTTGATTTTGCCAATCGAATGAAGGAGCAGTGTTTGTACCACTATTCATAAGATTTCCAAAATACTCTAACACAGTGTGTGCGCCAATACCAATGCTCCAGTCACCAGCTTCTGGTAAAATTGGAGTTCCTTTTTTTGATGTCATGTTATCTTGTGCAGTTACTACACCACCGATAAACATTGCTAAGATTAGTAAGCTCTTTTTCATTGCTTTTATAGTTAAGGTTGGGTGCAAATTTATTGTCAATTTTTTGACAATTCCAAATAGAGAGGATTGTTATTGAACAATCAACTGTTTATAAGTGTATTGTGATTTATTAAGCTTTTAAAAAAATGTCGTTTTTTGATTGATTTTTGTCACTTTTTCGCTCAAAAAAGCCGATAAATAGCGCTTTTCCGTAGGTTGGGGCTGTAGAAGAGGTTAAATGTTAGTCGCGAGGCTTCGCTGTTAGATTTTAGAAGTTATGACTTAGTCTGATTCCGAAGTTTCGCGAAGGTTGACATTTCAATTAGATTATATTTTGGACTATTGATAAGGGAACTCTTCGAATTTTGATTCAAAATCTAATCGAGAAGCCTCGAGACTGGCTTTCTAAAATTTAATTGCGGGCTACTAAAACCCAATAGCGTACTATATTCATAAATTAACAATAATTATATGCGAAATAACCCTCTTATGCACTCTTGTGTTTTTTGTGTTATAAATTTTTGATCAATTAAATAACTACTATTTACCGGTCAACGTATTTTAGGCTTTAACATTTAACATAGAAGCCAGAAGCCAAAAGCCAGCTGCCTTTTTCCCCGGAGCAAAATCATTTCGCAACTAAAATCTAATTCCCGCAAAAAAAACTACTTCATCTCAATCTTACTTCTTCCCTTCTTAATTTTACGTGTACTGTAAATAATTATTGGCGTCACCAAAACCGAAGGTGCTAACCACGCAATAAAACTTGGATCTGTATTTACGTTTTGTACAAGGAAAGCCGTGAGTGTTGCAATGTATCCGCCCATCATTGCTCCAATATGTTTTAAAAGCCAATGGTTTTTTTCGGTAGGCGGAACGGTGAATCGTTGGTAGTCTTCTTTTACACCCGACATCATCACCCCACCAAAAATGAATGGAACTAATCCAAATGAATTGCCTTGACTCCAAAACATCCATATACCCATCGCAATTAATCCGATGCCAGCAATCAATGAAATAATTAAAATGATCCAATCCATCTTTGCAGCTTTTTGTCCGCGGTGTAACATCTTTAATTTTAAAGCACGATATCCCGTCAATACTAAATAACAACTAAAAATACCAACCATAAACAAAAACCAATTTTCTCGAACAATGGAAAGTATGATGGAACTCACAAAAATGACCATCATGGAATAGAAATAAATGATGCCCGCTTTGCGATGTAGCTTACCTCCATCTTGGTTTAACATTGCGATGGGACCTGCTAA
>JBJXGU010000356.1:0-4590 GCA_046160245.1 Bacteroidia bacterium | reverse complement strand
GTGCCTGCCTGCTGCAGGCAGGTTAACAACTCCTCAAAGCATCTCATACACTCCGTAGCTCAATACGAGCAAGCCGATCACGGTGAAGCCATATAAAAACAAATCGAAGTTATGGTCGCTATGAAACAATATTACTGTCATAATAAATCCGAAGAGCATAATAAATGCTCCTGATACTATAATGATCACGGCCCTACTTTTTCGTTTTTTGTAAATGATCAATTTTAATTTGCAAAGAGATTCTGTTAATAATACTTCATCCAGCCCTTCGTTTTTCAAAATATTTTGAATGGTTGAAACAGGATATCCTTCTCTGTGCAATTTCAAAACTTTGTTCCAATAAAGAGTCGCGTTGGGTTCCATTTTATTTTTTTGATGGATAAAGATGAAAAATAGTTTAGCCATTTTCTATGATAAAAATCAATGGCTCTTCGAATAAATAACTACATTCATCATGAAGCATATTTTTTACCACGGAGTCACGGAGTTCACAGAGATTCACGGAGAATTTATTCAAGTATTCCGATTTCAACAATTGAAATAAATAGTTAACAATGCATGAAGTCATGCATGATAAATCATTATCATCTGTGAAATCAGTATTATATTTGAGCTTTAAGCTAATGTATAATACTCAGGTTTTTCAATATCGAAAACACGAATTACACCGATGGAAATTAAGTTAACTAAGATCCGTTGCGCTCGCCATCGTGAAATATTGACGAGCTTGCTATATTCCTTTAAAGTGATGCGTGGATTTTCTTTAAGATAATCTAATAAAGCTTTTTCCTTGCTGGTGAATTCAACGACAGAATGATTATTTGAGCTTTTTCTTTTTAGTACTTCCACTACTACTTTGCTGGCGAGGAGGCTTTGATCTTTTTGTCGGACATACACCCATTTTTTTCCTTCCTCATCAATTGCATAAAAGGGCTTGTCCTTTCCTTCAGGAACCAAAACTTCTAACACTACCTTTCCCTTCAAGTTCCATTCGTGAATATGGAGATCGATGCTTGGATGGCATAATGTGGATGCGGCTTTTTCGAGCATGAATTTTTCTTCTTCTGCCTTGACTCCACTGATAGAACCATCGTCGCGTACACCTACTAATAAAGTACCACCATGATGATTCGCAAAGGAGACCATCGTTTTTGCGATGCGATGCGCATTACTGATCTCTTTCTTGAAATCGAGCATATCACCCTCGCCTTGATCAATGATGTTCTGTATGCGTTTCACTTTACAAGTATATAAAATTCAATTTAAATTCTAGTTGGACAGGTATAAATTGCACAATACAATCGAGAATAATTTCCATTTTCTTATTAGGGACTAATTTTTAACACAGAGGGCACGGAGGTTTCACGGAGGACACAGTGTAATATTACTTAATTGTACTTAGTGAACTCTGTGAAAAACTCTGTGCCCTCCGTGGTTAAGGATAATTAATTAATTGGATGCAAACTTTTTCATCAACAATTTTCACAAAAGAAAAAGATAGGATGAGTATCTAATAAAAAAAACGCAGACCAAATGATCTGCGTTTTCTTATTAATTTCAAGTAGAATTTATTTGAAATTTATTTTCAATTCCTTTATTATTTGTGCAGCCGGCGTGCAGAATCCAAGACCTTCCAATCCTTTTCCAGATATTTTTGCATTAACGACACCAATGAAAGTTCCATCTCTTTTTAAGAGTGATCCGCCGCTGTTACCTGGGTTTACGCTTACATCTGTTTGAATTAATTCTACACCTCCTACTTCTTTACGAGTAGCAGAAATAATTCCTTTGCTTACAGTTTGTCCTAATTCTACGGAAGCAGGCGTTCCAATGGCAAATACTTCATCGGCAACTTCAAAGTCGGGAGTCAACGTAACATTAAACGCATACTTACATGTTTTCTTCACTTTCAAGAGTGCTAAATCAGCTAATTCACTTGAACGTACAATTACAGCCACAGCAGTATCACCGTCTTTAAAAGCTACTTTCAAAGTGCTATCAACACCGGCAACTACGTGGTAACTGGTAACGATGTATCCATCCGTACCTACTACACAACCACTTCCATGTCCTTTGTTGGTTAGAATAACGGTTGTAGCTTCTACTCCACTTTTCATGTCGGTTACTAATTTACCTCGTGAAATATTCAACGTTTCTAGTGCAATGGTTGGATTTACATCTGAAGATTTCAAAAATTCTTTTGCTTTTGGATCGGATAATACATCATAAAATGAATTTGAGATAGCATCCTGCACCGCCGACTGAATCACATTCAATTGTTGATCGGCCGATTTTGCTCCCGAAGAATACGTGCAGAACTCACCAGATTTTGCGGTACTAGTCTTCTTAAATTTAACCTGATCATACTTATCTAAAAACTCCCAATCAATGGTTGCAAGACAAATCAAACTACGATTGTAAGATCCTTTATAAGATACTACTTGAGTAAATTTCATTTTACTTACGCTAGCATTCACATACGTATTATTCATTTTGCTTTTCAATATCACACCTGATGTATCAATATAACCTGCATCATACAAAGCTGCATTGAGAGCATTTGAAAAGATGGAATTATCTACAGCAATATCCTCATCATACTTCTCGGTATCACCTTTCTTACTATTCTTACCTTTCTTGAAACGCTTGTAATCTATTTTCTCAATGGTGAAGTCTTCCTTCTTAACATCAAACTTCACATTCTTTAATACCATGTACTTCTGCGTAGAATCTTTACTGTTCACTTTACGATCTACTTGAAGACTCATCGTTTTGTTGTAATTAAATGCTTTTGGACCACGATCTAACAATGGAGGCATAAAATAAACGACAACAAACGGAATCCATGACATGATGTACAACCATGATTTTTTACTCTGACGATGCACTGCATAAACGGGTTTGTATCCGGGTCTTTCCACTTTTATTTGTTTCGGATAGAAATCCCTTCTCATTTTGGATTTCACGGCTGTACCGGTTCCTTGTTTCACATCATCAACGAATACGGAAGACTCACTCGAGCCAGTGTATACTTCGACTTTCTGGTACTTACCATTTAAAATAGTAGCACATCCGTTCGACATAATAATGATCGATACAATGAGTACATAGCTTATTGCTTTTTTCAACATGATATTTTTTATAGGAAGATTTGTGTATTGAGGAATCTCTCAGATGGAGGAGTCAAAACTAAGAAATATATCAATTGAAGTAACAACGGTATAAAAACGCATTACTTTCATCTTCAACTCATTATATTATTAAATATCCAAATAACTCTTTTGAAAATTTAATACCTACTAAAATCCTTTCTATACATAAAAGAATTCACCTCTATTATAATCACAGAAATCAAGAAAAATCAGTTAGCTATAATCGTATCGAAGCTAGCTGTATACGTTGCAAATAATCCTCTTCCACCTTTGACATTCGATTTTACGTTGGATGGAACGGCGAATGGACTACCATTGCTGGATACTTGATTTTCAGCATCGCGCCAAAATTCATAGGTTGCGAAATCAATGGTGCAAAATTTTACGACGATGGTATCCCCTTTCTTGTAAAATCCTCTTTCTTCATTCTTATCTTCTTCGGCTTCTGAATTCTGTATTTCTCCTCGATTATATGGAAAGTTAAAGGATCGGCCATTTATGAATCGATCTTCAAAAACAGATCCGATGGGAGCAATGAAAAAATCATCCTTGTTTAATCGCTTAGCGAACCATCGATATGCATTTCCTAATGTATCTGGATCCGATAATCGTGCCCAAGCCCATCCAAGGCTATCTAAATCTTCTTGCACTTTAAACCATGTACTATCGAGTGGAATGGGCAATGGTAAAAGAGCCGATGAACTTAACTGCTCTCCTGCAGCAGTAATAATATTTAACGAATAAGTTGTTCCTGGTGTACCAATCATGGTAGGAAGAAAAGTGATGGAGTCGAGTGCTACATAAAACCCGCCTAATGAAACTCCATTGATAGAAGTATCTAACTCTGTTAATTGAACTGTATCTAATCCATTGCTGATGTAAACCAATGCACCACGTACCGGTAAATTATTAATGGTATTTTGTCCGATGGGATCAAAATAAGGTTCGGTTTTACTGAGGATAACATAGGGAGGCAAGCCATTTTCTACATACCCTTCTACCACAACTTTTTGGTCGATGGGCGGTAAATCTAAATCAATATTTTTCTCGCATGAACTGATCAATGCGATGCTTGCGATTATTAAAATGAAATATTTTCTCATCATTAAAATTTAAAATTGTAAGTAACTGATGGAATCACACTGAACAGTGATACTTGTTTTGCTTGTACTTTTTGATTACCATCCTGACTATTTCCTTGCACATCGAAATAAATAAAGTATGGATTTTGTCGACCATAAAAATTATAAACGGCAAACACCCATTCTGACTCGTAATTTCTTTGCTTCTGGCTACGCAAGGTTGCTGAAATATCCAATCGATGAAAAGCTTTCTGCCTGTAATCATTTCGCTTATCGAAACCGCTTAAGATGTAAAAATTATTATTCACCCCAACCTGTCCACTTTGATCAATATTAACCGGAGGTCCGGCCGACAT
>JBJXGU010000355.1:0-9486 GCA_046160245.1 Bacteroidia bacterium | reverse complement strand
ACTATTAATTTTTGTTGCGCTTGATGTTTTCCATCGTTCAACACCACTAAATAAACGCCAGGAGAAATATACGGCAAGGATATTGTTTGAGATTGTTCAGAGGCATTCACAAACTGAGCATATAATTTTCTTCCACTGAGATCATACACACTTAATTCCGCTTTCTTCTTTTCAGATGAATTGAAATAGATGTTGAGTATTTGTCCGCTCGATATGGGATTAGGAAATATAGAAAATAAAATTGGGTTTTGGTACTCGCCTACTCCAACACCAGAAGTCACTGCGATTTCATTTGTAGTAGTATTCGTTTGCACTGGTGGATTAAAATCAAAATAAATGTAAGCGGTGTTTTGAATTTGTGTACCGATGGGAAGATTGTTGTATCGCTTTACCTTGTATTGTATAAAACCTCGACTAGTTTCTTGATCTACAGAACTGTCAGGTAAATTAATATTTGAGTAATAAAACAAAATTCTATTTGAGCGTACTTGAACCTGCACGGGATGACTATGTCCTACTAGTTCAAAAGTATTTTTATTCAGTTGTAAATCCAATGTATCCATTATATGCATGTTTTGAGCTAAACTTCCAGATACATTTTGGTAATTTATGGTGTAAGTTAACCAATACTCAGAAGTGTCTACTTGATTCGTTGGACTTACCTCTTTCACATTCGAGAGCATTGAATTGACAACAGGAAAACAATGGCTATAACTATTATTCTCAAAATAACTATCACCACTAGTAGGAGACACAAAAACAGAAAAGCAAATTTGATCACCCAACAAGGCCGAAGGAGCTGTTTGAACTAAAAAATTAAAAGCCGTGTTAATATCTACATTCCAAAAATTAGCAACTGTATAGATGAGTGTATCTCCATTTACAACAGGTACCATAGCACCTGCTGATGGACTCGTAAATAAAACTGGTCCAGATAAAATAACTTTCACCGAACCTGATACACCAGTAGCACAATTTAAATTAAACTTCTTTGACAAGTCGCCAGCAACCACTGATACTTGACCTATAGTTCCTGCCATAAAGATTCCTGAATCTCTATGTATAGAATTTACTCCGACATCAAATCCTGGTTTGCAGTACAATGAAAAGTCTCTGTTCTCGAAAAACGGATTCCAAAACGTAAGGTTAGACAAGTATCTAAATGTTGTAGGGCAATTAACACGAAAAGGTAAATTGAAAGTATCCACTTCATTAAAATAAGAGCCTAAATCATTAGCGATAAACGAATAATTCCCATTACTATCTGAATACGTTTGATCAGCTACTACACCCGCTTTAATCAAATTTATTTTAACATTTTCGAACTTATTTTCATTTACATTATAGATGCAGTTACCATTTGCATCAGCATAAGTAACTCCCTTTAGATTCGGATACGGAATGCAATTGTTTGAATTGAAATAATTGCAAACGGGAACTCCACTTAAAGAAGGATTGGCGATAGCAGCATTCAAAATATTAGGCAAGCAATTAATTCCAGTTCCATTCCAATTGAGATTACCCGTTATTTTCATGAACTTTGGTAAACAATTTAAACTAGGATTATTTGAAATATTCAAACTGATCATTGTATCAGGCAAATTGGTGATAGCAGCCAATTGATTATCCTGAATATAAATTTGTTTCAATGTGTTTGGTAAAATTGATAGCATAGAAATTTGATTTGCATGACAATCCAAATATTTAAGTCCGGTTGGAATTACTGGCAAACTACTAAGTTGGTTTTCATTACAGCGCAAATCAGTTAATCCCACAGGGAGATTTTGTAAAGTTTGTAACAGATTTGATCCGCAATCTAAATACTTCAATGAAATTGGCCAACTAAAGTTTGTGGTAATTGAATTTACACTACAATTAATATACATAATAAATGGTGGCAGAACTGGTAATGTCACAAGATTATTATTTGAACAAATCAACGTATCTAACTGCTTAAAATATCGTATTCCCGTCAAATCAGAAATACTTGAATTGTAGCAATTCAAATTCGAGGTATTGCTCACTAAACTACAAGTAGTGTCCAATAAATTTCCATACATACAATTTGCATAGCCATTGCTATTTAACCAACTCACAAAATTTATATCTGGAATGAGTACAAGATTACTTGGATCAATCAATTGATTGTAGGTTGTATTAGTAGTGATAGGAAAATTATAGTCAAAATAAATAGATGCTGTATTATGAATCGTTGAACCGATAGATAAACTAGAATCCCTCTTCACTTTATATTGAATATATCCGTGGCTATTAGGTTCATCACTTACACTGTCAGGCAAATTGATATTTATGAAATCAAACTTTAATCTACTTCCTACAATCTGTACTTCAGGTTCATGACTAAATGCTAACAATTGAAAAGTACTTTCATCTAGATTACTATCTAGAGAATCTAGAATCGAAACAAAATTTGCAGGTGCATTGCCCGTATTTTGAAAGCGTATTGTATAAGTAAGCCAATGTTGTGAACTATCAATTAAGCCACTCGGAAATACAGTCTTATCATTGGGATCATAACTATTCACCACATTAAAACAATGAAAAAGATTATTATTCGAAAAATTAAAATCGCCTACTATAGTATCCACAAAAACATCCACACAAACTTGCTGGTTTTGCACAACAGAAGTATCAACTTGAACATTAAATCGAAATGAAGTTAATGGATTTATTAATCCAAAATCGGACACACTATAAATGAGGGTGTCTCCTACTACTAAAGGCAGCAATGAATTTTGACTTGGCGAAATATAGTTAACTGGTCCATGAAGTACTACTTTAACTAAACCACTGATTCCGCTCGCACAATTCAGACCTACAACCAAATTATTATCAACGATTACGACTCCAATTCTAGCTAATCCTCCAGGTCGAAAGATCCCTGAATCGCTATTAATTGATGAAGCAGATAAATCAAAGCCTGGCTTGCAACTAATTGAAAAATTCTTGTTACTTTCTAAAGGATTCAACGAATCAATTATCACAGTATAATTTAATTGTACTGGACAATTTACTTGGTAATTTGAATTAGAAGTGTCGGCAGTAATTTCAAATGTACCAGCATTAGTACCAAAAGAATAATTTCCGAATTGATTAGTATATGCTTGTTGAACCAAAGTTCCACTGCTTAATAAATTTATTTTTATCATAGGATACTTTATTTCCAATGTATCCAAATTACAATTTAAGTTATCATCTTTAAAAACTGTGCCACTAATCGTTTCTCCTACATGGCAATTATTCACATTATTCCAATTACAGAGTGGTAAATTTTGAGCTGATGGTGTTGAATTAATTATGAGTACATTATTTGGAATACAAGTAATCCCTGTATTCCCCCAATAAAGCTGGCCTATTATTTTGGTTGATGGAATACATTTCAAATTTGGATTATTAGTTATTATTAAATAACTTAACGTATCTGGTAAATTTGCTATAAACGTTAAACCACATTGATTACAATCAATTGAATACATTGAACTCGGAAAAACTGGCAATGAATTCAAGCCATTATAAGAACAATCTAAACTACCCAATTTAGGTGGTAAAGCATTTATTGAAGTAAGATTGTTATCACTGCAATCAAGTCCACTTAACTTATTAGGTAAAAATGGAAGTGATGTAAGAAAATTGTAACTACAATCTAAGTACCTTAATGAATCGGGTAAAGTTGGCAAAGTTGTCAATAGATTTGAGCTGCAATATAAATACTCCAAACTATTAGGCAATTGAGGTAAACTTACAAATTCATTATCATCACAATAAAAAACTTTTAAATTCGATGGCAAATTAAAAATATAACTAATTTCATTTTCAATTATTGCCAGATATTCTATGGAATTAGGGAGAAAAGGTAAAGAAGACAAATTATTCACAACTACATTTAATTCTGTTAAATTACTGGGCAAGGTTGGTAGAATAGTTAAATTACTATATCTACAGCTAAAAGATAAAAGCGAATTCGGCAATGAAGGAATACTAATATTCAAGTTGCTTCCACAATCTAAAACAACCAAGTTACTAAACGCATTGATGCCACTTAAATCCAAAATACCAGCGTTTGAACAATCGATATGAGTTGTACTTTGTACTGTCAGACAAGAAGAATTAAGTTGATTCCCATTCATACAAGATGAATATCCATTATTATTTAACCAGTTCACAAAATTAGTATCCGGAATGGAAACGAATTGCGCTTTTGCAAATGGAGAACAAAAGCAGAACAGCAAAGCTATTAGAATTCGTTTACGAAAGGCCATGAAAGTTAGATTTAGGTTAGGAGATTAAAAGTAAGGAAATTTGTCGGAAAACCAATATAATAGGAGAAAATTTGGTGAACGTCCGGAATTTGCGTGTAGATACTCGATACTCGATGCTCGATACTCGATACTCGATGCTAGATACTCGATGCTCGATACTTGATGCTCGATACTCGATGCTCGATGCTCGACACTTGAAGCTTGAAGCCAGAAGCTAGAAGCTATTTAGACGACATGCCTCTCAACCGGAGTGCCGTCAATACTTGCTTGGTTTCTGCAGGGAAATCACCTTTGAGCATCCAATCGTAATAGCTGGATTCTTTTTCGAAAACATCTTTCACCGTACGACCTTTGTGTTTGCCGAAGTTGAATACCTCTTCATTTTTTTCATTGAAAATAATGCGTCCGGCTAAGTCCACATTTTTATTCATGCTGGTGAACTGATGCAGGCTGTCTATGTCTGTATTTAGTTCTGGATAACGTTCCAGTTGCGCTACGAATACTTCGTATGTTGCAATGATATCTGCTTCGGCGCTATGTGCGTTTTCAATTTGTTTGTTGCAATAAAATTTGTAGGCTGCAGCAAGTGTACGTTGCTCCATCTTATGAAAAATATTTTGTACGTCAATCATGCGTCTTCCTTTCATATCGAAATGATAATCGACACGAAGAAACTCATCGACCAACATGGGAATATCAAATTTATTGGAATTGTATCCTGCTAAATCGGCATTGCCAATAAACGCATTGATCTCGGGTGCGAGCGCTAAAAAATTAGGTTCGTTGGCGATGTCTGCATCGTAAATACCATGCACTTTAGAAGCACCAATGGGAATTGGCATTTCCGGATTGACACGTCGCGTATAAATAGGACGCGATCCATCGGGCATTAATTTAAGAATACTAATTTCAACAATTCGATCTGCACCTACGGTTACGCCGGTTGTTTCCAAATCAAAAAAAGCCAATGGTTTGTGTAAGGTGATCATGTTTGTTTTGCTTAAGATTAAATTTATTCCGACGCTAATTTCAACTAATACAATCCGATAAACGCACGTTAATGTAGGTCGGAATAATACAATCTATTTGTTATAATAGGTTAGTATTGTGAATGATATTATGGGAAAACTAAATCGAGATCGAGACGACTTTGACCAGCCTCTACTTTTATGCTTGACTCTACTCTACCTGCTTTAGGATGCTTCAACAAGATTTTATAATCGCCAGGAGCTAATGCAACATCAAATCGACCTGTTGCCTCATTCGCTTCAATTTCGGCAACTGCAGCGCCTGTAGTGGCTTCGGTAACGAAAACCAAGGCTCCCTTTGCTGCAGTTCCAACATTAGTAATTCCTTTTCCTTTCAACCAACACATAGGAACATTTACAATGGGCTTATCAAAAGCAAATTTGTAAATATCATAATCACCCAACCCTCCTTCACGAACCGATGCTATAAATCCGGTTTTACCATCACAGGTAAGAGCAATATTAAAATCATCATAAACACTGTTAAATGGATATCCTAAATTTTCAGGAGCACCGAAGCCTTCACTTGGACTTGTTCGGTATGATTTAAAAAGATCTAATCCACCCATACTTCCATGCATGGTAGAACTGAAGAAAAGTGTTTTTCCATCTACCCACATCAAAGGATTGTCTTCATCGCCATTGGTGTTGATGGGACCTTGCAATTTTTCAGGTTTAGACCAATTGGTGGAAGCTGATCGAGTACAAATCCAAATATCTTTTCCGGTTTTACCATCTACTGCTTCGGCTGAAAAATAAAGTGTCATTCCATCGGGAGAGATGGATGCACCTGTCTCCAATACTTTTGTTTTAAAATCATTGGAGAGCAATACAGGCTTATCCCACGACTTCCCTTTCATAGTTGCCATGTATATATCACCATTCGACTCAGGACCTTCTCTATAAATCAACATCACATCGCCACCCATATTCAAATACATGGTTTCCTCATAAAATTCAGTATTCAGATTAATGCCTGCATTTTTCGATTTTGAAATTACAGAATCTCCTCTCAAGAAATAATAAACATCAGAAGGTGATTCACCAAAATCGTCTGTAAGTCCGCCTACAGTTCCTTTTCTTTTCGAGCAAAAATAAACAAGGGTATCTGCAGCCCCAATGATGGGACGATAGTCCGCTTGATTTGAATTCACAGATTTTCCCAAATTCTCAAAGGTGCACGAAACGGGTTCACCCGTCATTTTTTTTGCAGCATGACTCCACTCTACCCATTGATTAAATTTCAATTTCGCATCTACCGTACCTCCCTTCTGTAATCGAAATGCTTCAAACGTTTCGATAGCTTTGTCAAAGAGTCCGGCATAGAGATATCCTTTTCCTAAATCAAAATTGACATCCTTTGGCCTATCTTTTAAATTTGTCGTCGCTGCAAATTCCAAATAAGGAATTGCCTTATGCTTCCCTACATTTGTGTTGATAAAACACATACCCATTTTATAATTAAAATCAGCATCATTAGGTTCGTTCACCAAGAGTCGCTCATAAATTTTTAACGCAGCGGAATAATTAAATTCCTTATAATATGCTTCAGCATCTTTCTTTGCCAGTTTAAATTCATCGCTGGAATACGCCTTTATGGCAGGCTGTTTTTTCTGTGCAAATCCTATAGAGTAAGATAGCAAGAAGATAAAGAGATAGATAAACTTTTTCATAGTAATTTATTCTACTGCAAAGTAAAAGAATTTCCTTAATTTACTTTCGTTTCCACTAACTAATTATTCACAGGCTCTACCCTTCCAGTTGTTCTTCATAAAAGGTCTGAAAACCATTGAAAAAACGGTAAATAGGGGATAGATGAATGACATTAATAGGATATGAATCCATGAAAACTTTTTTCCTATGAAGACTTGCCACTCCTTGAGTAGCATAAACTCTGCTGTTAGTCTCATTGCAAAAACGAGAAATATTGATTCGGAAGTGTATCCCGTCCAACACCATTCAAGCAGTAAATACACCCACGCTAATGCGGCCAATAAAACAATACTTCCTACAACATGAATATATCCCAAGTGATAATGCTTTACTTTTCCATTCCAACGCAATCGTTGACTAATAATTTCCTGCCAAGAATTCACTGCATGCGTTGACACGTTGGCATTGTTAGCTGGACAGCCGATCACTTTCAAATCGTTTTGTTGATGTATGGACAACATTAAAAAAGTATCATCACCCGATGCAATGTGTTCATTCGAAGTATATCCTTGCACTTTTAACCAAGCTTCTTTTTTAAAAGCAAGGCTCGCACCTGTATTTAACAAGGGAAAACCAGCATGAATAGAACCTATAGCCGAAAGTTGCAAAATGCCCGTTTCCATGGCTTGAAAATTCTGAATGAATGATTGATTGCTGTTCACTTGCACCGTTCCACAAACCATGTCCGCATTTTTATCCACTCCATTTTCAATCAGAGAGAGAATCCAATTCTCATTGAAGGTACAATCGGCATCTGTTGTTACGATCCAACATCCCCTTGCCTGCTCAATTCCTTTTTTCAATGCGAACTTTTTTCCTTTTCCTTCTGATGGTTGTAAGGATAGGACTACAATTGGCGTAGATGCAAATGAATTCAAAATTTCCAGTGAATCATCTTCACTTTGATCGTTCACAAAAATCCATTCTACTTTATCTTTTGGATAATTTTGTTTTGGGAGCTGTTCTAAAAACAAAGTCAAATTCATTCCTTCATTTCGAACGGGTACAATCACAGATACAGTTGGTAATTCATCCCGTTGCATAGACTCAGGAAAAATAGTTCGCGCCATTTGCCAATGTTGACGATACCAAAGTAGCAACAAGAGATAGACGGTATTTAGGAGTATAATTACCATTCGTCTTTATCGGTTGTTCCTTTAAACTTTAAAAATAAAATGGAGCAAGCACCCAGCAAGGCAGGAATGACAAGGTTCACAAACCACAAGGTGAATGTTACCATCAATACATCGGAACTCATCCATCCAGCGAATCCAAAAACCGCGATATTCACTCCTCCACGCACACCCAATTCTCCTAAGGCAATACTCGGAATGATGGTAATTAGAAAAAATGACAGAGCCGACAACCCCATCATCAAAGGAAAAGAAACTGAAGGCATGATCATACTAAACAACAATACTTGTTGAAATGTAAATACTACATATCGCAATAAAGATAAGCTCCACAACACAAAAAAATCGGCTCGAGAACATCGCTCCCAAATATGCATTTTCTCTTTCCAGGAAGATTTAATATTGAGTCGATCCACCCATCTTACCACTGCGGGTAAATGCAACCATGCGCTTGTTACTCCGAATGCAATCAAGAAAAGAACGAATCTAAACACTTGAATCTCCCAATTTGAAAAATCGATAAAATCGGGAAGAAAATAAATCAACGACAGCAATCCTAGCTGCAACGTCACCAACAGTTGGGCAGAACTACTCAGAAACGTCAACAGCGCTCCACGGACACGATTTTCAGGATCGAGGTACAAAATCCTTCCTGCAAACTCACCAGATCGATTAGGAGTAAAAAAACTAACGGTGACTCCGTTAAAAAAGGCTCTAACACTTCTTATGAAAGAAATATTTTGTACTTTTTTAATTACCCATTGCCATTTGAGTGCTTCTATACTCCAGTTTAAAAGGGCGAGGAAAACAAATCCGATGAGTACAAATGGATTTACATTAAAAAGTAATTGTTGATACTGTAAAAAATAAGAGTCGAGTTCATCGATCTCGGTGTTAATATGCACATAAATAAACCAGCAGGATACTACAAAAATCAATAGTTTAATCCACCACCAACCTTTTTCGTACCAGGGTTTTTGTTTCATATTCTCTTCTTCAAGAAGCAAAAAAGTGAAAGGGATAGTCGTTATTTTCGGCTATCCCTTCCCGTTAGTAATTATGCTTGTGCTGTGGGTCCGCCGAAATTCATCGGCATTCCAATGCTTTCCGTTTGTTTGATTGTTCCATGCACCGCCTCGTACTTCTGCACATTATCAGCTAAAGCAGCTAACAAACGCTTTGCATGTTGAGGTGTCAACACAATCCTAGATTTTACTTTGGCTTTTGGAACACCGGGCATCACCTTAACAAAATCCACTACAAATTCCGCATTGGAATGTGTAATGATGGCTAAATTAGAATAGATTCCTTCTGCTGTCTCTTCCGACAACT
>JBJXGU010000354.1:0-2681 GCA_046160245.1 Bacteroidia bacterium | reverse complement strand
CTATACTGTATTTACTTTGTTCCCGATACTTCAAATTGTTTTTACGCGAATGGCTACATCTGCAATTAAAAGCGATGAGGCATTAGTGCGTTCGGCCGATCGTTTACGTTGATTGTTTACTTCTTTCGATTTCGATGACTTCTACGTTTTGAATTTTTCCTAAACTCACTTCAAATCGAATCATGGTTCGTGTTGCGTGAAAACCATAAATACCGGCAGCTCCTGGATTCATGTGTAGAAGTGAGGGAGATGCGTTTCTCGATATGTTTAAGATGTGACTGTGTCCACAAATAAATAAGTTAGGACGATATTGTTGTATTATTTTTTTTGCAGAAGGGATGTAGTTTCCCGGTTTGCCTGCGATGTGTAACATTAATACTCTTAATCCTTCGCATGAAAAAAATAAATGTTCAGGAAAACTTACTCTCACTTGTGCGTCGTCGATGTTTCCATGAACGGCTCTAAAGGTTTTTAATTTTTGGATGGTATCGGCAACATGGATAGCACCAATATCTCCTGCATGCCAAACTTCATCGGCTGCTTTTACGTGTTTTATGATGGACTCATCGATGTGACTGTGCGTATCAGAAATCAATAAAATTTTTTTCATGATCGCAGATAGATAAAATAAACTCAGAGCTTGAAATTAAATTTTTTCAACTTGATCTGAAGTGACCCAACCTACATTGCCATTTGCAATTTTTATTTTTTTCCAGCCTGTTATTTCTTCGGTGATTTCTACTTTCTTTCCTTGGTGGAGCATAAAAAGGTTTGTGCTTTTCTCGTCAGGCGAACTCTTAATATAAGCACTTGCTTCCATCACAATAGCGCCGTGGTTGCCGTAAATTAATCGATGTGATGCCATCGAAATATAATAGAAAATTCCCGAAAGAATTAATAAATTAATACTTGCTAGGAACATGTTACGCTTGAAACTAACGGTCTTCGCAAATATATAAGCAATACCTGTAGCCAGGGATATCCATAAAATACTTATGGAAAGTACACTCCATACTCCGGTAGAAAGTGCATTCAAAAACGATTGCCACCATCGTTGGTAAAACAATAATGGAATCGGTTCAATTTTATCTACCGTATTGGAGTAAGCAATTCTTAAGTTGTAATTGATGTCTTCGTCAGCGGGATTTAAGGTTTTAGCTCTTTCGTAATTTAAAATAGCATCCGCAATATTGCCTTGTTTAAAATGACTATTTCCTAAATTATAGTAAACTAAATAATTTGTTTTGTTTTCTTTTAAGATGGAATCATAGAGCGCAATACTTTGCGCATACTGCTTTCCTCTGTATAATTCATTGGCTTTTTTAAAAAGTAATGGTGATGTAGAAGCATGAAGTGTATTGTTTCCAATGAGGATTGTAATCAGAATGAAATATTTTATAAATGAATTTTTCATGCTTTCAACCCTCCTTCAATTGCAGAAATTACTTTTTCAGAACTAGCATATACGGATGCCGCAGAAATTCCACCTCCTAATCCGCCATAACGAGCCATCTCGCAATCGTCGATGTTTTTCAGGTATTGTTGTATTAGATCCGAACTTACTTTTTGTTCTTCTAGTAAAGAAGCTGCTTTCTCTTTGCTCATCTCAGAAAGTGGCAATGAAAATTTATCACCAATGTATCCCATCAAGGCTTTGTGAATTTCTTCCATCACGGGGGCATCTTGTTTGCTTTCTAGTAATTTTCTAGCTGCCGTTAATCGCTTGCGGGCTACACTCGTTGCATTTTTTCTTTTTAACATGACGGAGTTGCCAGCCAATTTATTTTGTTGCTGTTGCCAAAAGAAAATTCCACCGAACAATATAAAAGGACACAAGCTTAATGTGAGAAAAAGTGGCGAACCATAAAAACTATTGAGTCCTTGATTAAAATTGGGTTCTTGAATTTTGATGTAGCGAATATCATTTCCAATCATTCGAAATTCACTTTTTTCAGTGGGTCCTGCTGAAGCACTCGTATAATTTCCACTGCCTTTCCCAACTTGAATAGTATAAGGTCCTGCTGTTTTACTGATGTATTGCTTCTTCCCTAAATCGAAGTAAGAAAAAGTAAATGCTGGAATTTCATATTCTCCTTCGTGTCGGGGAATAATTAAATACTCAATACTCTTGGTGCCATTTACCCCTGATGTTGACGCCTTAAAATTTTCTGATACTTTTGGATCGTAACTTTCTAAGTCATTTGGAAATTCTATCGTAGGAAAATCAGCTAATTTTAAATTCCCACTCCCTGAAATTTTTAATTTTAAACTGATGGCTTCATTTGCCTTGGTCGAGTTTTTATCGAGTTTTGCTTCAAAGTTTAATTGTCCAACCGCACCGCTAAATCCAGGAGGAGGATTAACAGGCAAATCACTTACTCTAATTTTAATGGGATCACTTTTGAAAGCGTACTTAATATCTTTAACTCCACCCATCCCAAAGAAAGGATCATTGAAAATACTGAAAGGGTCGTTGCTTCGCTGTGCATTTACTTTCACCCGAGCTATGCACTCTATTTCCATAGGCTGTACCGTTAGTAAACCAGTTTGCTGCGGAAAGAGAACTAATTTTTTTATTTCCCAAACGGTATAACGTTGGCCGTCGATGACCTCTGTATTTCGCTCTAATGCCTGCGGAAGTTGAATGTCTTGATTCCAAAATCCATCATAGTTGGGCATTT
>JBJXGU010000353.1:0-11891 GCA_046160245.1 Bacteroidia bacterium | reverse complement strand
ACCAAGAGAAGCAATGGGAGTATTTTCTTCATGTTTAACATTGAATGCCCTAAATTAGGTAGAGAAGAGCGATGTCAGAAGAGAATTTAATGTAATATTCAACACAATTCTGTTGAAACTCATACGGTCAAAATACGCTAATAAAGGATGTTATTCGTTCTCTTTACAAGATTAAGTATTCTGAAAGGGAAAAGTTAAGGGGCTTGACAATAGCGGCTTACCCTTGGAGACGGAAGGGAGAGGCATAAAATTACGGCTAGAAAATTGTAGTGAATTAACAATATTAAAATTGAATTAATCAAACGCGCACCTATCTCACAACGATTAGGGAACAAAGATTAAGCGACAATTGGATTACAACGAATCACATCGACTTCGAATACAAGAAGTACATTTTACTGGCTTACCTTCAACATGTAAATGATTGTTTTGAAGAAACCAAATTGTATCCAGCACTCAGTGAACTGGTAAAACACTACCGAAACTTGGTGGCATTAAGAGATCAAAAAAATAGTTTGTACAACAGCTTCCCCGAAAAATTAAATTCCGCCGATCTACAAAATTTCAAGTTGGTATATGAAAAGTTAAGTACCGATGATCGCTTGATGACTGAATTAGAATCCATCATCAATTTTAGCATTCCGCAATTTGAACAACATCTGGCAGAGGGAAAAAAGATTTATGATTTTATAGAATCAAAACTCAACATTTATCCGATTGGCATTGTTCCCTTGCATACAGATGCCGGTTATTTGCTATTAAAAAATGGCGATAAAAACGAAACAGTTGTTTTCGAATATCAAATTACTATTTTCGATCAACCAACAGAACGTTACCGTGCAATTGGTGTGCAATATGTAAATTCCTTTGAGAAAACATTGCGCAACACCTATGAAAACATAAAGGGAGATTTATTGCGCTACAATAAAAATTTACCCAATCCTGCAACGTATGTGATTGAGTCGGAGTTGACCTTACCTTTTGAAGACACTTTGTTACCATTGGCGAAACGCACATTGGTGAAATATTTACATTGATTGTTTGAAATATGTGGAGATATGCTGATATATGTTTATTGTAAGCAGTGATAGGTTAAAGTCAGTAGAGATAGCATAATGTTAATGGAGCTACTTTATTATTCAATTTTAGAAGATGTAGCCAGCAGCAATTAGCCGGAAGCCCTTTTACTTCTTGATTAAAAAAGTCTCATATCCGTTAAAAAAATCGATATGAACCTTATCAACATTTTTAACTTTTGCTGGAAGAGGTCCGAGCTGGCACCATACAAAGAGACTTTGGATCTTATCTTCTTCGCCCATCGCTTCTATTATTACAGATCCATCTGATTGATTCATGACAAATCCTTTGAGCTTTAATTCAAGTGCCTTTGAGCGTGTAGATTGACGAAAAAACACACCCTGCACTTTGCCGGTGACAACTAAGCGTACAGCGATCATAAACTTGCGTATTTCACCTTAGACTCTCGTATAGCTTTTGTGCTTCCTTTGATTGTGGATTGTATTGAAGCGCATATTGAATTGCTGATTTAGCTTCCTTGATATTCCCCATTGACAATTGTATTTGCGCGGTAAGATAATTGGCATCGAAGTCAAAGGGGAATAATCGGGTCACTTTATTAACGAACGTTAAGGCCTTTTTATAATCCTTCATGATGTAATAAGAAATATACGCTTGTTTATAATTTACAAATGAATTCTCGGGATCAATGGAAAGGATTTCATTGTATATATTTATTACCTCAGCCCAGTTTTCCAGTACAGATGTTGGAAATGCATAACCTAAACGGGCTTCAATGGATTTCGGTTCTATAGCAATTGCTGTTTTATAATACACCTGTGATTTTGCATAATCTCCTTTCAAGTACCATAACCATCCCATACGGAGATTGACAGGATATGAATTCTGATTATAAATTCCATTTAATAATTCAATTGCTTTTGCATAGTCTTTATTTCCTTCGGCTGTGTAACTCTTCGAGAATACCGCAACAGAATCTGTTTGAGCTTGTCCTATCAAAACGGCGGTTTGAAGGATTAAAATCATCATAATTTTTTTCATGTCTTATAGTTTTATGTTAATGCCAATATATCCTGAATTATAAATATACTTATATCCCGTAAAGGAATCTGTAATTTTATCATGTTGATAAGTGAGACTAATTCCTACGGAAGGTGAAATTCCGAATCCGGCTGTTACGCTCAAACGATGATTTATTTTATCATAATTATTAAACACATGCGTACCATTAAAAATTGAAACCGGATGAAAATCTTTTTGTAAATAATAGCCTAATAGGCTGAACTTATCTAATAAAATAAACTCCATATATGGAACCCAAACAAAGTCGCTCTTTGCATCACGAAAAACCCAATGAAACTCAGCACCTGGTCGAAGCCAACTATTCTTGCTGAATCTATAAGTATAATCCAGGCTTAATCCGGATTGATGCGTATTTTCAATTTCTGCAGTTGTGATCTTCCGTGAATCTATCGTCTCAAAATCTATAGTATTAAATGACCCATCAGGGCGACCTATTTCGGTTCTGTAAATGACCGAACTTACGGAATCATAAAAAGGCATATACTTTTCTGTAAAATAAACAGCCTGCGCACTGAGTGAAATCTCTTTCCAACGATATGATAAATTAAAATGTAAGTTAAGGGACTGTACTTTTGTATTTCCCAATAAGGAGGTGTTTACAACAATTGAAGAATCAATAATAATCGGTCCGTTGGGTGTTGGGAACTCGCGGTGATCAACAGAAGACTTTGATTGGTAATTGAGATTCAAATCCCGCTTGAAGTCAATATATGAAACTGCAGTACTTACTTCCAAAGATTTTCCAATATAATAGACCGGTGTTAAGGTATATTGCAGTTGCTCAAATTTTGTCCATTGAAAGTCTTGTTGCAAGAAGGTAAGTGATTGTCCCAACTTAAAACGAGGACTCAATTTATGATTTGAACTAAGCTGATAATAATAGCTGTTTCGGACCGAATCGGGGTTATCTGAAAATCGCTGCCCTGACTCCAAATACAAAGATTCAAACATTTTACGCCTTTTAAAATCGAGACGCCGTTGTATTGAATCAGGTAAGAGTTCTATCATCTTCGCAGCTTCCGACTTCATCCCGTTAAGCGCGTAAATTTTGTATAAATATTCCGGAGAAAGCGTGCCGCCCGGGTTATCGATCAATGCTTCTAAAAAATATTTTTCTGCAAGTGTCCATCGCCCTAGTTCATAGGCTGCGATACCTGCTCTGATATTCAGGTAATAAAAATTCATCTCTTGTTTTCCGGCTTCATCAGCAAGTCGTATTAAAGCTTTCCAATCTTTTTGCAAATAATACGTGTATGAAAGACTGTCAACTTCCGGATAATTGAGCTGTGCACGGGCAGTTCCGCCAAAGAAGATAAAAAGAATTAGGATGACAGCTCGCATAGGATCGTTTTTTTTCTGTTGCCTTTTTCAACGTCTATCTTAAAACTCTTATCTTTAATCATACAAGTGTAATGAATTATACTTCTTATGCTTCCAAAAATACTAAGGCTATGCTCTGCAAGATATACAATCTCCATAGGAGCGTGATCATTATCAATTCCTGCATACTTAAAATTATACTTCGCTCTAACATAATGAAAGAAAGGTGCTGTAAAATCATGTATAAAACGTAGTAAATAACTGCTAACATTGAGAATACTAATATGGTCATCAAGTGTCAGGTTTGCATAATATCCCTGCGGCACTTTATAAGCAGCAAGAAAAAAATCATAAAGTAAACTAGTTCGGTCTCCCTCAAAAGAAGAACAATAAAAGACGATACCATTATTCACAAACCATAATATTGAATTGGTCTCTTTGCACCAGATATACGTATGATTATAAGGAGAAGCCATTACCTCCCATGTTTCAATTTCATTCTCAGTAGAAGAAACCGAAAATTTCATTCCTGGAATAAAAGAAAAGAATCCGATAAGTAAAGGAGTAGTGCGCAAGTTACTCACTCGCTCACCAAGCTGAGGAACATCGAATGAATGAAATTTATGATGATGTCCTTCCTTTGTGATATAAAAACTAAAGGGATAATTTAATGTTTCAGAACCGATATATGGAGTTGCCTGAAACTGAAAATGCAGATGTGGTTCAGGAGATCGCCCACTGCTTCCACACATAGCAAGTATAGCGCCTTTGTGAACAAAATCGCCAACTTTCACTTTCAGCGAGTTCTTTTTAAAGTGAGTTAATTTACTGAAAAGATACTCACTGTGTTTAATAACTAGGGCATTTCCCCAGTTTTTCTTTAGATTGACTTTACCCACTTCATTGTCCTCCACATCATCATCCATATCCACAATTACTCCATCCGCGGGAGCAAGAACGGGAAGATTAAAACAATAAAAATCCTCTTTCTTGGTACCGGAGTCATGAAAGGTTTTACCCATTTCATCGCGCACATCAAAATCCCAAGCATGCTTCCATTCACTTCGGTGTGTAATATTTCCATCGTAGCCCTGCGAAATGTACCACTCACCTATTACGGGCAATACAACATGTACCCAAGTATCTTTTTGAAACCTTTCTGAATTACTAAAAAAATTATAATGATGCTTTTCCGGTGAATATTGTTGAACAGAAACGAGATTAAGTCCTGAAGCTTTGATACGGTTTTGCATAGCGGCTATAAACAATAAAACAACAATATTGAAAGGAAGCGAATACAAAGGAAGACCAAACCGGATGAACAAAAACGAATGCAGTGAAGAAATCAACAACGCTATTACCGGAATTGTAAACAAGAGATTTATAAACGAACGTCGGGATGGTACAACGAAAAACCCTCCCAATGCAATTGCGGTAAGTATGAAGTTAAATCCAATATAAGTATATATTAACTGAGAGAAATCTCCTTCCATAAACTGATAAAAACCATATCCTACTACAAAACCGAATACCGACAAAACAAAGGCAATTCTGGAATTCAACAACAAGCCAGTTGCGATAATGAGTCCCGACAAATCATTATACTGAAATAAAATGGCTCCAAGTGAGCGCAAATACAGATAGATCACATTTGAAAAGGGGAAAAATGCAATACTATCAGTAACAACAGAAAAAACAGATGGCCACCATGTTTGTAGCAAAGAAATCTCATTGTACTTTGCTGTCAATGCTGTAAAATTACCAGCTCCCAACAGAATAATCCATACTGTTAACAAGAATGGAATAGTTAATATCGGTAGCGCCTTCTTTCCCAAAGAATTTAAAAACCATAAGGTGAGTAAAAAAGAAAGCAATGAAGAAGCTACCAATAGTACAAAAAAGGAAGTGCTAAAATGATAAAATGAACCCAATGCGATACCTGAAAGTAAAGCATTATAGGTATATGTGCCATCTCTGATCAATTCTCTATTGAAATTGAAAAAGAAAGCCATGAGTTGAACAATAACAATAGCAACCAATCCTGATAATCCCGAACTGAAATCAATACAGGTTATTAGCAACAAGAAAAGTCCAAGGTACTTATTTAGAGAAAAGAATATCTGGGCATAGCTGTTCAGCAAACCTGTCAGTGAAATTCCCAGATATTCTTTAATCGTTTTAAACATTCAGATACTATAATTTGAATTTGGAAAGATAATCCGGCATTACTTCATCCATCTCCAACGTAGAAAGTTTCTCTTTTTGTTTGATGACGTGTGCTTCGCCCTTCACATCAATCATCACCACAGCGGGTCTCAAAGAGATAAACTGCATAGATTGTGTGATATTATAAGCACCTACATAATGTACTACTACCTGATCACCAGGACTCAATGGTGGCAAGGTGATATGCTCTCGAACCACGTCTATGTTCATGCACAAAGGTCCGTATAAAACACAATCCTCGGTATGATGTCCGAAAGGCTGAGCAGGAGATATTTTATGATCATACCAAAAAGAAGTAAAAAGAATATTTACTCCAAAATCCATAATTGTAGCACGACGACCATCAGACAACCGCTTATTAGAGATGACTGAACCCAATAGGAATCCGGCATCATCGATCAAAGCGCGTCCCGTTTCAAGGTATAGATACGGCAGATCATCTGATGCAAAGCCGGCATTGAGTAATGTACTGGTAATGGCTTCGGCAAACTGACTTATTTCAGGAACAATATCAGCACCGCTGTGATAAGAACCTTTCAATGTATTCTTTGAAGCAAAACCACCACCCATATCGATATAGGTAAGGTTCTTATTATAGCGGTTTCTGATTCCTAGAGCAAGATCGGCCATTTTAGCTGCTGCTACACTATAGGCGGAAGGAGTCAGCATATAAGTGCCAATGTGACAATGTAAACCTATGAGATTTAGCTTACCTCCTGCCATAATTTTATTGATGGCATCCCAGGCCTGACCGCTTTCATAATTAAATCCAAACCGGTCCCACATGGGGTAAATTCCTGTATCCATATTCACACGGATCGCAACTCTTGGTTTTGTTTTTACATCTTGAGCTATCTCTGTCAATCTGTAAAGTTCATCCAGGTGATCAATATGAATCGGCGAATTATTCTTGATAGCAAGGCGAAGATCATCATCCGTTTTATCCGGACCGTTGAACAATATTTTATCGCCTGTCACCCCATTCTTAAATGCTTTCTCGTATTCAAATCTTGAAACAACTTCTGCCCATGAACCCTCCTGATGAAAAACATTACAAACCGCATTCAGATAATTTGTTTTATAACTCCAAGCGAACTGCACCTTTGGATATCGCGTTTCAAAAATCCTTTTTGCGTTTCTATAATTCTCACGTATCTTCCTTTCCGATAAGACAAAGAGTGGAGATCCGTACTTTTTAATGAGATCCTTTACCGCCACACCATCAATATGGGTCACGGCATTGTATTCGGTTTTTGTTCCAAATTTATTCATCATACCGGTGTTCAATTTAACGATAACCGGTCTTTCATAGGGTAGTATAGTCATAATTTCAATTTTTTAAAGTTCTCCTAATGTTGATATTTTTTCAAATTCTGCCAGATCTACAATTTGATCGAAGCTATAACGGATAAACATTTTACCACTTTCATACGATTCAAATGGTTTCACTTCTTCGCCGAGGGCCATTCGCACGAGGGCTTCGGGATGATTTTGACCACAGCCCACTGCCAGATACACCCAGGCAGGAAAACGGGGATTCATTTCCAACAAATAATACGTCCCTGCATTGGTCTTGATAAATTCAAGTTCACAACCACCTCTCCACATCGAATTCTTCATCACCCGGTTGGTGATTTCAATGAGCGTTGGGTCTTCCAGTGAAATACCGCTCCATGCCTTTCCTTTATCAGTAATATATAACTTCCGCATTGGTACCGCACCAATGCATTTTCCTTTCCCATCTCCAAGTGCAGTAACATTGACCTCGTTACCTGAAACGAATTCCTGTACAATGATTGGAAGGCCCCACTTTCCGGATATTTTATGAAAATAATTGACCGCTTGTTCAGGAGTGGCTGCAATGGAGGCATCATAAAATTTACCTTTGATTACAAGTGGATAGGTAAATTGATCCTTCAGTTCATATATTTCAGCAGCGGAAAAAATCATTTTACTGAATGGCACTTTCACTCCATTTTTCTCGCCAAACTCAAATAACACTGATTTATGTCTTGATTCAAACTGTTCTTGCGTAGGTAAAAAAGTGACGATATTAAATTCCGACTTCAACCGCTCTGCTAATTTGATAAAGCTGTGAAGTTCCGCATCAAAATTTGGAATGATAACTTCCATATTTTCCTTACTTTGGATATAAGAAAGTCGTTCCATCAAACTATCTGTTCCGGTAGAAGGAATAGGAATCTGGTAACTCTTATCCACAAGGTCATGGAGATATAATCCCGGCTCAAGTGATTCATAACTCAAACCAATAATGCGCACATCAAAGTAATTACTTTCACGTAAGGCCCGGATCACAGGAATACCAGGACCGGGTGAATCGATATTATTCAAGCCAGTAACACCGATGGTGATTTTTCTTTTATTCATCTTCTTTTAAAAGTTGAAAGTTTCTCAACATCAAGAAAAAATCATAAAGATCTTTTTCGATGACCGTACGCTCAACACCATACTTTTTATGCAGTTCTTTAATAATGGCGTCTTTATCCTTTTCTTCTTTCAGCAATCGGATAATATCCTGTCCGACAGGATTAGATGAGAATGAATCTCCAGTAAGCGGATTAAAAATAAATCCGGATTCACTGATAGCAATATTTCTGTTTAGTTCCATGATAGCTGCTCTTTTTAATAGGAGTACAAATTAACTCCCTGGTTTAAAACAAACCTAATAATATCGGAGTAAGGCTGAAATCTGTCGGAGTTTCAAAAACTATCGCGCATGTAGGCAATAAAAAAATCCTTTTCATAGTTTTTTCCTATTGGAATTTCTAATGCGCCTAAGGATATTATTTTACCTCTCACGGATTCAATTCGCATTATTGGAACGACGTACGAACGGTGAACTCTAACAAACGCACCAGTCGGCAACTTCTCCATAATTTTCTTTATGCTAGAGATTGTGAGTACGGGTTTCTTTCCGGGCTGATGAATTTTCACATAATCATCGAGTGTTTCGATATAAAGTATGTTTGTAAATGCAATTTTAATTAGAGAATATTCCGAGCGCACAAAAAGGTATTTATTCTCACTCTCTCTTGATTGCTCACGACGTTCAACTAATTCCTTTGCCTTTGAAACGGCTTCTTCAAAACGTTTAAATAGTACCGGTTTAAGTAAAAAATCAACAGCTTTTATATTAAAACCCTCCACGGCAAATTCAGCATGGGCTGTTGTAAGAATTAATATCGGTGGATTTTCTAATGACTTGAAAAAATCAATACCATTTATATTGGGCATTTGGATATCTAGAAATAAGACATCAATGGCTGTGTTCGACAAAAACTCTTTGGCTTCAGATACACTTGTAAATGTCCTCTCTAATTGCAAATAAGAAACCCGCCCGCAAAACTGTTGTAACACTTCCAGTGCCAAAGGTTCATCATCGATAGCAATACACGAAATCATACAAGTTGAATTATTAGTATCACCTTGAACTTTTGTTGATCTTCTTTAATTACTAGCGAATGACGATGTTGATAAAAGTGCTTAAGTAGTTGGCGGGCACTTTCCAGACCCAATCCATTTCCTCTTTCCTTGAGGTTACTTGCATTCACTTTATCATTCTCTACCTCTAGACTTAGCTCATCCCCTTTAATTTTGATAAAAATACGAATAACAGCCTCTACTTCGGTACTCACTCCATATTTAAACGCATTCTCGACAAAGGAAATCAACAACATTGGAACTATTTCCTTGCCCGCCGTGATGCCTTCGCAAGTATAGTCAACACTGGTTTTAACTGTTAAACGCAACTTTTGCAGTTCGATAAAATCACCGATATATGTTACTTCTTTTTCCAGCAATACTTTATTCTCATTTGATTCTGTAATCAGGTAACGCATAATAGAGGACAAGCGCGAAATAGCATCCGGCGCATCGTCTGATTTTTTAACAGCCAAGGCATAAACCGCGTTCAGAGTATTGAATAAAAAATGTGGATTTAGTCTGGATTTCATGTAGGTTAATTCCACTTCGACTTTCTTCCGTTCAGCTAACCTGAGCCTTTGAAACAATGAAATACCGATGGCCATTACAATATCAATAATTAAAGTGAGCAAAAAATGATTCAAAAATGGACGTCTTGATCCTTCGGGTGGTGGTAGAGGTAGAGTTAACACTTGCATTTTTTCAAGCATACCCATTATAAAGAAAACAACAATAAGTGCGAGCAGATTTAAAAAAACGAACAACAAACGCTTTTTCTCTAAAAAAAACGCCGGTATTAAGAAAATATAATTCAAATAAAACAAACCCATCATAAAAAAACTTCTGATAGTATGACCAATATAAAATGGGGTTACTTCATCTCCCGAAATGATATTTCCTGCACGTATAAACAATATCGGCAGGAGGATGAATAATATCCAAATAAGCAAATGAATATAAACTACTCTGCTTGGCTTAGCCATGATCCAAAAATAGGACTCTGCACTGAACAAACCTTGAATTATCGGAATATACACCTCTTCTATCGGAGTTTGACAACTAAGTCAGATTAGATGACCACTTTATCAAAGCCTGATCACTTTAATACATCATCGGACAATATGCTGTTCTTTTAGAATAAAAAGTGATTACCGTAAAATAAATTTAAAGAAGAAGCATATGAAAGATGCTCACCATCACTCCATATTCATTCGCAAACTATTTCCCTGTAAAAACTGCCTTACGTTTATTCATAAATGCGTCGGTACCTTCCTTAAAATCTTCAGTCGTGAAACAAGCACCGAAGCGCGCGATCTCTACTTCATAACCATTCTCAGTTTTTGAATAATGTGCATTCACGGAACGTACAATTTCTGCCACTGCGATGGGGGCTTGAGCAATAATTTTATTTAAAATCTCTTTGCATTTTTCAATAAGTTGATCGGCAGGAACCACGTAATTAGCAAGTCCGAGTCGATGTGCTTCCTGTGCATCCAAAATATCAGCCGTCATCAATAATTCCATGGCTTTTGCTTTTCCGATGAGTTGAGGTAAACGTTGTGTACCTCCGTATCCTGGTATTAATCCGAGCTTTACTTCGGGTTGTCCGAACTTCGCATTTTCGGCAGCAACACGCATATGGCAAGCCATGGCAAGCTCACATCCTCCACCGAGTGCAAATCCGTTTACGGCAGCAATGACGGGCTTCGAACAATTCTCCACGCTATCAAAAACATCGTGTCCGTGTTTACTCAACGCCATGCCTTCTTCCAAATTAAAAGAAGAGAACTCGCTGATATCAGCTCCAGCAATAAAAGCTTTGGTTCCTGCTCCGGTAAGAATAATTCCGCGCACTTGATCATCTTTTTGTGCGGTTGCAAAAGCGACACCTACTTCAGCAATGGTGTCTTTATTCAGCGCATTTAATTTATCGGGACGATTGATGGTAATCGTACAAATTGAATTTTCAACGTGGTAAAGAATATTGGTGTAAGTCATGATATTATTTTTTATTGATAACCCATCTAAAGGAATAAAGAAAAAAGCGAATTAAATTTTCTTCAATCTTTTTACTTCCTCGGTCATATAATTAATGATTGTTGTTGTTTCAGTTCCGGGTGCAAAAAGTTTTCCGCAACCCATCTCTTCCAGCTTCTTCATATCCACTTCGGGAATAATTCCACCACCGGTGAGGAGGACATCATCCATTTTTTGCTCCTTTAGCAAAGACAGAATTCGTGGGAAGACGGTCATGTGTGCACCACTCAAAATACTAACACCGATTGCATCCACATCTTCCTGAATAGCGGCGTTCACAACCATCTCGGGCGTTTGTCGTAAGCCCGTGTAGATCACCTCCATACCAGCGTCGCGAAGGAAGGAGGCAATCACCTTAGCACCACGGTCGTGGCCATCGAGACCCACCTTAGCAATTAGAACACGGATTGGACGCTGCATGCCACGAAAATAGGGAATTTTGCAATTGCAAATTGGTGGATTGGTGGATTGGTGAATTGGTAAGTGGGTGTCCATATAACTATCGGAATTCCTATTCTCCCGCGCCCTTCTCTCCCTACTCTCTCTACTCTCCCCTGAAGTACTCCGCTTCGCTGCGACTTCAGGGCTTTGCTTTAGTGCTTGATGATTTTATGATGCGTTCGTTGTGATGGACTCAAAAGTTCCAACATATAGACGCCCGCCTTTACTGATTGCAAATCCAGTTGCAGCGGCAATACCGAAACACGTTCCTCCAGCAGAAGGCAACCTTTCATATCATACAG
>JBJXGU010000352.1:0-4142 GCA_046160245.1 Bacteroidia bacterium | reverse complement strand
CGACTTACATTCTATAAATCTTAAGCCTTTCGATAAATTAATATGTAGAGTCGGTATAACCAAAGAAAGCACGCCACCCAACACCAACCAATTTTTGCAGTTTTTGCTTTCTACTTTCTTTCGCAACCACTGAACAATCTTTTGTGCTATCTCTTTACTATATCGGTACAGCAAAAATCGGTTCGCGCAGTTGCCTGGACGACCTCCGCACTGTTCCGTACGATATTACTTTTTATTAAAAATTTATTGCTCGAAATATGTTTCCATCTGTGTTTAAATTATTGGATTACATATTATGTATAAATGATATAAGTAAAATATCATCTACCATCTACACAAACATCGACTTCACAAAAGCCCATCGCTTTGAACCAAAAAGTCCTTCGTGTGGTGCTTCGCCTAAACGGTAGCCACATTCTTCATATTCCAACACTACTGGATGGTGTGAAGAATAATAAAACTTCGATTTAATTCCCATCATGTAATACATCAAATGTACATTGACTCCTGCCAACATCGACCCACCCAACATTCCTAAGAAAGCACTTTCTCCACGAGTCATAGCGAATACAGCACCCATCAATGCAAACGATATTTTTAGAATGCGACCCACTTTATGATACCAATAAACGAGGTCGGAACGTGGAAGTAAAACAGCTCGTTGATGAATTATCGTTTTTCGATACACCGTATTGCTGGTCACTTGCATGCGATGCATCATCACTTTTAAGGGGTTGCTTCCCGCTTTTTCGCCCGATTTAAAATAGCAATTATTCTCCTCCACAAAAACTTGTAGTGATTGGGAGTTTACTGGAACATGATGGAAATGAATTTGCGCTGCAGGAATGGTTTGCACTCCAGTTCTCAATGCACAAACGGTATAATGTAAAACCGTTTCGCGAATAGAATGTCCATCTACTAAAACATAACGATGATCGACAGTAGGTCCGGCAGTAATTTCCCATCCATATAAAACAGGTTTTTTGAAAAAGCGTCCTTCGCCTGGAAAAGAAAAAGTTAATTCTACTTCTTCATTGAGCTTTACTTTTTTTACATCCACCTCCGCTTTTAAATATTCTGGAGAGATGATTGCACTTGTAAATGCATAACTACTAAATCCGGCGTCATAGTTCTCCCGCTTGATGGGATCACTTAAAACTTTATACGCTTCTGCAATCAATTTAAAACGATCGGCCGACTTTTCATCATTCGGATTTTTGTCGGGATGATGCAAAAGTGCCTGGCGATGATATCCCTTTTTTATTTCCACCGGATTGGCATCGCGTGGAAGTCCGAGAAGTTGATAATAATCGGGACTCGACATAGTCTACAAACGTAGTAATGATTTAAATAGTACCGATAAAAGTTTGAACAGAACCAACTTTTTTAATTTCGACTTTCGTGCCTGCATCGCTTTCGCGTAGCTTGTGCCTCCGCTAAAGCTTCAGCGACACGCGGTCAGCGGAGCAAAGCCTGCCGACTTGCCTTTGCGAAGCTAGTGCCTCCGCTAAAGCTTCAGCGACACGCGGACGGTGAAGCTATGAGATTACGCCTCCGCTATAGCTTTAGCGCACGCGATTAGCATAGGTAGGCTTTTCGCATTTTCGTGTTTTTCGCATTTTCGCATCGCTGTAAAACTGCGAAACAAAATTTATAACCTATAATTCATCCCTCTTCGTAATAGCAAATTCGTATTACGTACAAAAAGCTTTCATACCTTCGCAACATCAACATGAAAAGAATCGCCATCCTCGGATCAACAGGATCCATCGGAACACAAGCCCTCGAAGTTATAGCTGCGCATCCTGATCAATTCAGTGTGGAAGTACTTACTGCCAATGGCAATGTAGATTTGCTGATTGAACAAGCTAAAAAGTTTAAACCAAATACGGTCGTAATTTGTGATACCACCAAATTAGCAGCGTTGAAATCGGCATTGGAAAGCGACGGTATTAAAGTATTTGGCGGCTCCGAATCCATCGCGCAATTGATGAGTATGGATACCATCGATTTAGTGCTCACGGCTATGGTTGGATTTTCGGGACTCGCCCCTACCCTTGCGGCCATCGAAAACAAAAAAAATATTGCGCTGGCGAATAAAGAGACATTGGTGGTGGCTGGCGATCTTGTAACGAAATTGGCTTTGGAGAATAAAGTCAGCATTTATCCCGTCGACTCCGAGCACAGTGCCATTTTTCAGTGTTTAGCCGGAGAAATGCACAATCCGATTGAAAAAATTATTTTGACTGCTTCGGGCGGACCTTTCCGTGGGAAGAAAAAATCAGAACTTTCGGGTATCACCAAGGCACAGGCATTAAAACATCCTAACTGGACCATGGGCGCCAAAATCACTATTGATTCAGCAACTTTAATGAACAAAGGGCTGGAAATGATTGAGGCTAAATGGCTTTTCGATTTACAAGCCTCTGAAATAGAAGTTATTGTACATCCTCAGTCGATCATCCACAGCATCGTTCAATTTCAGGATGGAAGCATGAAAGCCCAGATGGGTTTACCCGATATGAAATTACCGATTCAGTACGCTTTGGGGTATCCCAACCGGCTAGTGTCTGATTTTCCGCGCTTCGATTTCACAAAATTTCCGCAACTGACCTTCGAAGCGGCTGATGAAGAAACATTTAGATGTTTGTCTTTGGCAAGATGGGCGATGGAAAAAGGAGGGAATTTACCTTGTATCATGAATGCTGCCAACGAAATTGCGGTTGCGGCCTTTTTACGCGACGAACTCGGATTCCTTCAAATTGCAGAAATTATAGAAACGACTATGAATCAAGTGAGTTTTGAGTCTCAGCCCGATATAAAAGCGTATCAGGAAAGCGATGCGACGGCTCGATTTATTACGTCACAACTAATTCAAAAAAGCGACGTTAAAATTTAAGGTTAGGGTAGACGTCAAACATAAACTCCCTAAAAAGATTAAATTAGAGAAGAGGGATCGAGGGCTTTCGACAAGACCCACTCCTTATTCGTACATTCGCAATCTGAAACAATTTCAAATAATTAAATAGATCAATGCAAGGACTTATTATGGCCGGCCAATTAATTTTAGGCCTCTCAATATTAGTAACACTTCACGAGTTAGGACATTTTTTAGCGGCTCGTGCATTCGGAATTAAAGTAGAAAAATTTTATTTATTCTTTGATGCCTGGGGCTTTAAACTCTTCAGCTTTAAAATTGGCGATACCGAGTACGGCATGGGATGGCTTCCGCTTGGTGGCTATGTAAAAATTTCGGGGATGATTGATGAGAGTTTAGACACTGATCAATTAGCTGCTGCACCAGAGCCTTGGGAATTCAGAGCGAAACCAGCATGGCAAAGATTAATTGTGATGGTGGGTGGTGTAACGATGAATGTAATTTTAGGAATTATAATTTTCAGTGGAACATTATTACAATATAAAAAAGATTATTTACCCAATCAAGAAGTAATTCAAGGAAAAGGAATTTATGCTTACAAGTTAGGTAAAGAGATTGGCTTACAAGACGGAGATAAAATCCTTACCATCAACGGAAATTCATTTGAGCGTTTTGAAGAAGTGCTTTCATCGCGTGTTTTATTCGGCGCAACATTATCCATCGAACGAGATAATCGTACCATGGAAGTGGTAGTTCCTGATAATTTTTATCGCAAAGTAGGTGTAGCAGGTCGATGGAGTTTCATTGGCTATGGTCCACTTCACTATCAAATTGGAAAAGTGGTAGATGGTGAGCCCGCACAAAAAGCAGGTGTAAAAACAGGAGATAAAATTACTGCCATCAACGGTGAGAGCATTGCCAACAACGATGATTTGGTAAGCAAAATTGGGGCATTAAAAAACAAAACGGTTACCTTAAATATTCTTCGTGATAATAAACCCATCACCTTAGAAAGCGCAGTAACTAGCAAGGGTACTATCGGAATTTCATACGATGCGACGCCGGAAAAAAATTCTTCTTACAAAATGGAACCTTATACGGTTTCAAACGCTCTTTCATTTGGTACATCAGATGCCATTGAAGCACTTGTTTCGAATGCGAAAGGCTTAGGAAAAATATTTTCGGGAGAAGAAAAAGCAAGTGAGTCGGTGCAAGGACCCATAGGTATTGCTACGATTTACGGAGGTGTTTGGGATTGGGCAAG
>JBJXGU010000351.1:0-7336 GCA_046160245.1 Bacteroidia bacterium | reverse complement strand
CGTCTTCATAATAAAATCAATTTAATGAACGAACTTTCGAAAATTAAACGCGTGATGCAAAAGGTTGTTCCCGATGCACCGCATGAAATTTTACTCGTTCTCGATGCTTCTACCGGACAAAATGCTTTTGAACAAGCGAAGCAATTTGTGGCTGCCACCGATGTAAATGCACTTGCATTAACAAAGTTGGATGGTACAGCAAAAGGTGGTGTGGTGATTGGCGTGTCGGATCAGTTTAGTATTCCAGTGAAGTATATTGGTGTAGGAGAGAAAATGGAAGACTTACAATTATTCGATAAAAAGGAATTTGTAAATTCATTGTTTGAATCTCAAATCTAAAATGAAAAAAAATATTCTAATTGTATTCTGTTTTGTTTTGCTTGCGCAGATGGGAGTATCTCAGACTTGGCAAATTATCATCAAGGATAATATGGCGAAGATGGAAATGGAACAATCTTATCGTATCACAAACGATAGTTTGATTATCACAGGGAAGTCGGATTATGGCCGCACCAATGTAGATTATTTATTGCGTGCTCTTACTCCGAAAGAACAAAAGCAAATAGCATCAATTTTAAGAACATTTCCTGCAGATAGTTTAAAGCCGGATTATTTTGATGGATATGCCGATTTTAAAACGATCGACGCTGAAAATTATCCCCGATCTATTGAAATTCGTATTGAGAATAAAGGAAAAATGGTTTCTTCTCGTGCTACGAATGCATGGGTTCGTTTACATATCCAGTTGATCAATAGTTTAAATCCATTTTTTCCTAAGGAAGTGCAAATTCTACTCGATAAATCTAAGTTTAACGTGTTCTATTAATAATCGTGAAGACCAAAACCCTCAAGCAAAATAAAGTCAATGTAGTAACATTAGGTTGCTCTAAAAACCTGGTGGACTCTGAAGTCTTGATGGGTCAATTACGCGCCAATGATTTTGATGTGACGCATGAAAGTTCAAAGAATGATGCTTCTATTGTGATCATCAATACCTGCGGATTTATTGATAATGCGAAACAAGAATCGATCGAAACTATTTTGCATTATGCGAAGCAGAAAGAAAAAGGGAAGATTGATCGTTTGATCGTAACGGGATGCCTATCCGAAAGATACAAGCCCGATTTAGAAAAGGAAATTACGAATGTAGATGCATATTTTGGTACACGTGATTTACCCTTGTTGTTAAAAACATTAGGCGCCGATTATAAACATGAGTTGATTGGAGAGCGATTGTTAACTACGCCTCGTCATTTTGCTTACTTGAAAATTTCAGAAGGCTGCGATCGTCCTTGTTCGTTTTGTGCAATTCCCTTGATGCGTGGTAAGCATATTTCTCGTCCAATGGAAGAGTTGGTTGCCGAAGCAAAAACATTAGCAAAGAATGGTACCAAAGAATTATTATTGATTGCTCAGGATTCTACTTATTACGGATTAGATATTTATAAGGATCGAAAGTTAGCTGATCTACTCAGAGCGTTGAGTGATGTAGAAGGCATCGAGTGGATTCGTTTGCATTATGCTTTTCCGAGTGGATTTCCAGAAGATGTGTTAGATGTGATGCGCGAGCGTGATAATATTTGCAAGTACATAGACATTCCTTTGCAGCATATTTCTGATAATATGTTGAAGTCGATGCGACGTGGTACTACCGAAGCGAAAACGTACGAATTGATTGATATGTTCAGAACGAAAGTTCCAGGTATCGCTTTACGTACTACTTTAATCGCAGGTTATCCAGGCGAAACCGAAGAAGATCATCAAGCCATGTTACGTTTTGTTGAGAAAGCACGCTTCGATCGCTTAGGAATTTTTAATTATTCTCACGAAGAAAATACGCATGCTTACGATTTGGAAGATGATGTTCCAGATGAAGTAAAACAAGAGCGTGCCGAAGCTGTGATGGCAGTACAACAAGGAATTTCTGAAGATATTAATAGTTTGAAAGTCGGACAAACCTTTAAAGTGTTGTTTGATCGTAAAGAAGGTGATTATTTTGTGGGACGTACTGAGTTTGATTCTCCCGAAGTGGATAATGAAGTGTTAGTCGCTGCAAAAGATACTTATGTACGTATTGGTGATTTTGCCCATGTAAAAATTACTTCTACGGCAGCCTTTGATTTATACGGAGAGATCATCAATAAGTAAAACGCTATGAAAGTACTTCAGCTTCCATTATCCGAAATCGGTTTTTATAGCAAGCTGATGTTGGATTATACAGAAGGACACCCTGATCTGGTTCCGTTTTATAAATACATTCCACATCTAAATTCTTTTCCAGATGTGATTGAAAATAGAAATCAATTTCCATTTCATCGTTTAGAATTGGTTTCGGAATTGAATGCACAAAATAATTCCTATTTTGAAAAATTCCCGTTAGTAAAGTCGAATGTTGATTCGATTGCTCATGCAATTACATATACTGTTACGACAGGCCATCAACTTTGTATTGCTGGCGGACCCTCATACTTTATTTATAAAATTATTTCCACCATTAAATTGGCTCAGGAGTTAAAAGCTAAGTATCCGCAATATAATTTTGTTCCCGTTTATTGGATGGCGACCGAGGATCATGATATTGAAGAAATCAACCATGTTCATGTCTATGGGAAGAAATTGGTTTGGGAAACCAAAAAGCAAGGTGCTAGTGGGAGATTGAAAACAGATTCTACCCCTAAATTTTTAGAAGAGTTGATTGATTTGTTCAAGAACGAAGCGTATGGAAATGAAGTTGCCACATTATTGAAGGAAGCATATGTCAACCATTCAACTTTAGCAGAAGCAACACGATCATTTGTATTGAGTTTATTTGGTGCTCAAGGATTAGTAGTCGTCGATGCGGATTCTGCTCCTTTAAAGAAATTATTTAGTTCCATCATTCGTGATGAACTGGATGAACAAGCATCCTCATCCATCGTTGAAAAAACGAGCGCTCGACTTGAAAAGAATTATAAGGTTCAAGTGAATCCAAGAGAGATCAACTTGTTTTATTTAGATGAGCAATTAAGAGCTCGTATTGTTCTGGACGATCATCAAAATTATAAAGTACTGCAAACGGATTTGAAATTTAGTCGGGAGTTTATTCACGATTTGGTCGATAAACAAGTGGAGCGATTTAGTCCAAATGTAATTATGCGTCCTTTATATCAAGAAAAAATTCTTCCCAACTTAGCGTACATTGGTGGACCGGGAGAATTGGCGTATTGGTTACAGCTAAAAGATTTGTTTGATCACTACTCGGTGAGTTATCCTGTATTAGTACCACGTAACAATGCAGTAATTGTCCCTTCAAAAGCACTTGATAAATTCACGAAACTTGGATTTTTAGAAAAAGATTTATTTAGAAATTTTGATGATCTCGTTCGTGAATGGTTAGTGAGACAAGAGGAAATTGCTCCTAGAATTGATGATGCCAAGGAAAAGTTGAAAAGCATTTATACTGAACTCGAGAAATTATTTTTAGTAGCAGATCCTACTTTAGCACCCAGTGTTCAAGCCGAAATGCAAAAGGTGAGTAATGGATTAGATAATTTAGGGAAGAAGGGGCAAGCCGCTTTAAAGCGAAAACATGAAGTGGCTTTGAATCAGATTCAATCGGTTCTGGATAAAGTAAATCCGAATCAAACACCTCAAGAGCGATATGAGAATTTTTTGGGATTTTATGCTAAGTACGGTGAGGTCATTTTGAAGCGGTTGCTTCTGAGCTTTCAGCCGTTTTCTTTTGAAATGGTTGTTGTTTCGGAATAATTAGCTATTTTTAATTCTATATTCGAATAATATGGATGAAGGTAATCAGGATATAATTCGCCTCGAGAAGAAACTTGAGGAACTCTCTAGTCGTCACAACGCTTTTTCTGTAGAAATCTTTAAGCTTCGTGATGAAATTTCTCAACTAAAGAGAGATAAAACAGTTTTATCGTCGGCACCAGTGATTCTGAGTGAAGAGCAAAGAAAGCAAGCGGAGCAAGAAGAGGTATTGAGGAAAGAAGAAGAACTACAAAGTGAGAAGGCGAGGAGAGTGTATCAGGAGTATGTGCAAAGGGATAAGTTAAAGAAGGAAAAGTCCGCGCAAAATGAGCAGCTTAAGCCGAATTTTATGGAAGGCCTTGAGAAGTTTATTGGCGAAAATTTAATTAGTAAAATTGGTATCGCCATTACCATCATCGGAGTGAGTATTGGGGCAAAGTATTCGATCGAAAATCAATTGATCAGTCCGCTTACACGTATTGTTTTAGGATATTTGGTGGGTCTGGGTTTGTTAGGATTTGGATTTAAACTCAAAGAAAAGTATCATCAATATAGTGCAGTATTGGTGAGTGGAGCCATTGCGGTATTTTATTTATTGACCTTTATGGCATATAGCTTTTACGATTTGTTTCCACAGGAAATAGCGTTTGTGATGATGGTCGTCTTTACCATTTTCGCAGTGGTTGCAGCAATACATTATAACATGCAAGTAATTGCTCACATTGGATTGGTGGGCGCTTATGCTGTTCCATTTTTGTTGAGTGATGGATCCGGAAAGATTGCGGTCTTTTTTACATATATGTCAACCATTAATATTGGAATTTTATTCATCGCATTTAAAAGATATTGGAAGCCGTTATATTATGTTGCATTCGGACTTTCCTGGATCATCTTTTTCTCCTGGTTTGCCACAGGATATGAATGGAAACAACATTATAGTTTAGCGTTACTATTTTTATGCATTTTCTATTTTACATTTTATGCGATCTTTCTTGCTAATAAGCTAATTCGTAATGAAAAATACGATTATGTGGATGTGTTGCTATTGCTAAGTAATTCATTTGTTTTTTATGGATTGGGTTATGCCATCCTAAGTACAGATATGGTAGGAAGTCAATTGTTGGGATTATTTACATTGGGAAATGCAGTGATCCATTTTTTGGTTTGCGTATATATTCACAAAAGAAAATTGGCCGAGAAAAATTTGTTTTACTTGGTGATGGGGCTTGTTCTGCTGTTTGTCACCATGGCTGTTCCGGTGCAATTGGATGGTAATTGGGTCACTCTTTTTTGGGCATTGGAAGCAGCATTGTTGTTTAGTTTTGGTAGAATAAAACAAATTTCAGTTTATGAATTGTTGTCTTATCCGTTAATGTTATTAGCGACTTTAAGTATTTTTCAGGATTGGCAGTCGGTCTATAATTATTATCCTCATCCTGGAGCAACACGAATCGTTCCATTGCTCAATATTAATTTTCTTACTTCAGCATTGTTTCTTATTGCATTTGGTGGGATTATTTACATTGGTCGACAAGATAAATTTGAATCGAAATTAAATTTAAATCTATCTTTAAATTCATTGCTTCGATCATTACCACCGATCATTTTTTTTATAGTATTATTTTTTGCTTGTAGAATGGAAATTTCGTCGTATTGGGATCAGTTGTTTTTAGATTCTGAAGTGTCCGTAAGAGAAAGTGGAAATGATTATTTGAGTAGTCATTTCAATTATGATTACATGCGTTTTGGGAATTGTTGGTTGTTGAACTTCGCTCTATTTTATTTCTCAATGTTGTTAAGGGTAAATATGCGTAAAGTGAAAAGCAGGGAGCTTGGAAAAGTTGCAACTTATTTGGGTGTATGTACGGCCATCATTTTTCTGTTTTACGGATTATTACAGCTGAGTGAATTAAGGGAAACTTATTTGAGTCAATATTTAGCAGAGTATTACCCAAGAGGTTCCTGGAATCTTGGAATCCGTTATCTCTCCTTGGGATTCTTCGCCTTCATGTTGTATTCAATTTATAAAGCTAGTCAGCAAGATTATTTAAATTTTACAAAGGCTCGTATCGTTGTTTGGTTTGATGTGCTGTTTTATGTCAGTTTACTTTGGGTAGCAACCAGTGAATTGATCTCTTGGCTTGATATCGCAGGTTCAATGCAATCTTATAAGTTGGGCTTGTCGATTTTTTGGGGCGTATTTGCTTTGTATATTGTTTCTATCGGAATCTGGAAGCATAAGAAGCACTTGCGTATCGGTGCAATTGGATTGTTTTCAATTACCTTATTAAAACTTTTCTTTTATGATATTGCTTATCTAAGCACCATTGCAAAGACCGTTGTGTTTATCTCCTTGGGAGTATTATTGCTGATTATTTCCTTCTTATATAACAAATTTAAAAGCCGTATCGAAGGTGAAAACAAGATATAAGTATATTTTATTTCCGCTCTTGATGTTGGTTTCGATGGCGGGATATGGTCAGAAAACGGGAAGTACGTACCGCGGAGAATTGAGTGAAGTGCAGGATGAATGGCATCAACTGATTTTTCCTGATGACATTTATGGTAAAGCGAAATCCGATTTCTCAGATGTGCGCGTGGTCGGTGTAAATTCGAAGGGCGATTCTTTGGAAGCTCCTTATATTTTGCGGGTGCTAAATGAAAAGTTTATTGATAAGGAAGTAGAGTTTACGCTTTTAAATAAATCCAAAAAGAAAGACATTTATTACTACACTTTTGAAATTCCTGAAGTGGTTTCGATTAATGAAATTCTTTTGAGTTTTAACACTTCAAATTTTGATTGGAAAGTTTCGTTGGCCGGTGGGCAAAGTTTAGATGATTGGTTTACTATTTTAGAGGATTATCGCATCCTTTCTATAAAAAACAATTTGACTTCTTACCAATTTACGAAGTTGTCTTTTCCATCTTCTAAGTATAAGTATTATAGATTAGGTGTTTCTAGTTTAGTCGATCCTGAATTTTTATCAGCAAATATGCGATTGAGAATAAATATTCCGGGTACAGAAATTAATTATCAAGTGGTTTCCAGTAATGGTTCATTAGAGGAATCAACTAAACAGCTTCCTTTTTTTATAAGTTTACAACAGCCTTCTTTGGTAAGTAAGATTGCTTTTAAAGTGAATAGTAAGTTTGATTATTGCCGACCTATCTCTATTCAAGCGCTTGAAGATAGTGTTAAGACGCAAAAGGGTTGGCACTATAACTACCAAACTATTTATAAAGGTAATCTGAGTTCTCTTGAGGAAAGTGAATTTTCATTTAGTGAAATCCTCTGTACCAGAATGAAGATCGTTATTGATAATTTCGATAATACTCCTCTCGATATTGATTCTTTTCAAGTATTGGGAGATGCCCATCAAATGATAATGCGGTTTGATAAAGAAGCTCATTATTATTTAACTTATGGAAATAGGGAGTTAGAAAGACCAATTTACGATATTGTTAATTTTGAAGATAAAATTCCTCAAGAATTGAAATCAATTGTGTTGGGTCCTGAAGAGGTAATAGCCGGACTTCAAGAAGAAAGTGTGAAACCACTTTTTGCGAATAAAAATTGGTTGTGGGCAAT
>JBJXGU010000350.1:0-6988 GCA_046160245.1 Bacteroidia bacterium | reverse complement strand
TGAAAGATAATTTAAAAAGAGCTGTTCCTACTCCATCGAAAGAAAGAAATGTGAAAGTATTGATGGGCGATCGTAATCTTGAAGTGATGAAACGAATTGTTAAATGGCTTGTTGCTAACCAATATTTATAAATCATAATTGAATCTACTTAAAAATTCCCTCTAGCCGTTTAGGTTTGTAACCTGCATTACTAAAACAGTGTTAGATGACAAGTACGGAAGTAGAAGTATTTTATCCCAAAAGCCTTACTGCATGGAGAAAATGGTTAGAAAAAGATCATCTTTCTAAACAAGCAGTATGGCTTGTTTTTTATAATAAAGCATCCAATAAATTTTCGCTCACATGGAGCGAGTCGGTGGAAATTGCACTTTGCTTTGGATGGATCGACAGTAAGAAAATAAAGATAGATTCCGAAACATCATATCAATTTTTCAGCAAACGGAAGGCGAATAGCACTTGGTCAAAAATCAACAAAGAGAAAGTTGTACAGCTCACTGCAAAAGGATTAATGACAGATGCAGGTTTAAAGTGCATTGAAATTGCCAAACAAAATGGCTCATGGACACTTTTAGACGAGGTTGAAGAACTAATTATACCAAAGGACCTTGAAAGTAAATTTAAAGCGAAAAAAGGCTCGAAAGAATACTTTTTAAGTTTGAGCAAAACGAATAAAAAAATAATTCTCCAATGGGTAGCGATGGCCAAGCGACCAGAGACCAGACAAAATAGGATTGATGAAATAGTTGTGCTTGCTGGCAAACATCAAAAACCAAAACATCTCCAATAACGAAATCATTTATAAAGAAGTATCATGACCGAAGAAATTAAAATCATCATAAATAAACTTGAGCAATATATTCAACTAGTTCAAGAAACGGGAGAGCAAGATGAGCTTATGGAAAAGCTAAATGAATTCAGTGATGAGCTAGAGCAAATGGAAAATAATTTTGATGCCATTGATTCAATTTTAGAACTCATTGAGCGTAGTCCGGATATTGATTATGGCGGTCCAGGACCCTTAGCACATTTTATGGAAGCCTATTACAAAAAAGGATATGAAGAATTGCTCTTGAAGTCTATTGAAAGAAAGCCCACGGAATATACTTTGTATTTATTACATAGGTTAATTAATGATGGAGATAATCCGAATCGAACCGTCTATCTTGACTTGATGAAAAAGATATCATTAAGCGAGGAGTTTCCTCAAAATATTATTGCAAACGCTAAGGAAAGTTTAGCTGATTTTCAATAACAATTCCAGTAACACAAAAGGAGAGATAAACACCAATAACTGAATCTAAAAAAATCACCGCCATGAAAATAAATATTCTTAAAAGTATATTCCTACTTGGAACAACGTTAACACTTCTTTCATTCAATTTACAGGTACCCGAGGGATGGGTCAAAGGAGGATCTGAGGCAAAGAGTTATGAAATGGTAACTGAAAAGGGTGCTGGACCAGAAGGAGACAATGCTGCCACCATAAAGTCTATTAAGAAAAATGTTAAAGGATTCGGTACACTCATGCAAAGTTCTGCTCCCACCAAATACCTGGGGAAACGGGTACGCATGTCGGGGCAAATGAAATCAAAAAATGTAGCCGATTGGGCTGGCTTATGGTTTCGCATTGATCAAGAGAATCCACGAAAATCTCTATCTTTCGATAATATGAAAGATGGCAAAACTGATCGATCCATCAAAGGAACCACTGAGTGGAAGAAATATGAAATTGTTTTGGACATTCCGGAAAACGCTAACAATATGTCGTATGGTGCATTGTTAAATGGAACCGGACAAATTTGGTTTACAAATATTGAATTTGAAATAGTAGATAATTCCGTTCCCACAACAGGGAGAGAAAAGAAAACCGAACCAACAAATCTTGATTTTAAAAATTAATTTTCCTAGTTTGTAGAACAGTCCGTCTATTGGCTGGCGTACAGAATTGTTTTTCTTATTATCTTTGATATACACTCCACCGCAGTTTACTTTACTGATGGAACTTAATAAGATTTACAAAAACATTTAGATGGAATCAATAAAAAGATTTTTTTGTTTGGCGATATATGTCCTCTTTGGGCAAATTACACAAGCACAAACACTGAATAAAATTGTGTTGGACGGCAAAGATGTTAACGGCGGTTATTACTTTGCTGTTGAACCTTCCACTGACCACATTGCCGGTGTTTTAGTTCTGTTAGCCGGTTTTGGACAACGTCCAGAAGATAGTCCGCCGGAAACCAAACTACATCAGGAAGCTTATAAGAATAATATATTAACCATCTTTTATGCAGGTGGGAACAAGTTGTACGCTGACTCCATAACGCTGTTAAAATTAACGAACGTTATGAATGATGTGCTCACTCGCTATAAAGTAAAGAGCAACAGTTTTGTTATTGGTGGTTTCTCTGCAGGTGGAATGATCGCCATGAGATATGTGGAGCTATGTAATGAGCATCCCAACAAATTTCCCATTCAACCAAAAGGAATTTTTACTGTTGATTCGCCTATTGATATTTTTACAATCTACGAGCAGTTAGAAGAAAATGCAAAAAACAAATACTCTGAACTAGCCGTTGAAGAAGCAGAGAGAGCGATGGAACATATTAAAAACGATCATGGAATTCCCCGAGATCATATTTCCACTTATGCCAAACTTACAGCATTTAGCATGAACAAAGATTATTGCCAAAACGAAATATATTTAAAAAATACAGCGGTAAGAACATACCACGATGTAGACATTGCATGGCGTATAAAAAATCGTAACCAAACTGTCCATGGATCCAATTATGAAGTAACGGCAGAACTCATTAATCGTTTAGTTCTAATGGGTAATGACAAGGCAGAATTTATGCAAACATTTCAAACTGGATATCGCTCCAATGGAGTCAGACATCCACATTCATGGTCGATCGTGAATGAAGTGGAGTTAATACAATGGATGAAGGGGTTGCTGAAATAACAATTATATGCAGTAGAAATATATGTGTAAAAGATAGGATTCCCAATGGTCCAGCGGATTTATCTAAGATAGTACTTTTTCTCGGAAAACGGTTCAATAATATTAGATAATTTGTATCTTCGAATTATGTTTTCGGTATACATTCAACAGCGAATGATCCATCTACCGAAAATTTGCAAAATGCAATATCCATTGCCAAAAATAATGTACTAAAATTAATACCATCTTTACCTTTAAAAATCATCAATGAATATGAAAAAATATTTTACACATTATCCAACATTCTTATTATTTTATGTCATATTGATATTTCCACTTCAATCCTTATCACAGTCCGGATCATTAGATCCTAGTTTCGATACCGATGGAATTGTTACTACACCGATTGGAAGTTCTGATGATTTTGGTCGATCCTTGGCGATACAATTGGATGGCAAAATTGTAGTGGCGGGTTACAGTGACAATGGTACTCAAGATGTTTTTGCAATTACACGGTATAACACCAACGGTAGCTTAGATATTACTTTTGATGGAGACGGAATAGTGAATACACCCATTGGCACATCTGGAAATAGGGCTCATGCAGTAGCTATACAAAATGATGGAAAAATTGTTGCTGCTGGTTATGCCTTCATCTCAGGAACTTCAAATGATTTTGCGTTGGCTCGTTACCACACAAATGGAAGCTTGGATACTACGTTTGATATAGACGGGAAAGTTACCACCCCATTTGGACCAAGTACTAATGATCGAGCTTTCTCAATGGCCATACAAAGTGATGGGAAAATTGTGGTTGCAGGATATAATACCGACATTGTAAGCTCACAAAGAGATTTTGCTGTAACTCGGTACAATACAAACGGTAGTTTAGATACTACATTTAGTAATGATGGAAAGGTGTCTTTGTCTATTGCGGTTGGAATGGATGAATGTCGTTCGGTAATGATACAGACTGATGGAAAAATAGTAGTTGCAGGATTTAGCTTCGATTTCACTACTCGTGTATTTGCAGCTGTTCGATTCAACACCAACGGCAGCTTAGACAATTCATTTGACAACGATGGAATAGTGACAACGTCCATTAGTTCAAATGATGATGCGGGGTATGCCGCATCTCTACAAAGCGATGGAAAAATAGTAGTAACAGGTTATACCCATGGAACGACATACGATTTTGCAGTCATCCGCTACAACACCGATGGTAGCTTAGATAACACTTTTGATACAGACGGAATAGTTACGACCTCAATCGGAACTGCTGCCGATCTTCCCTATGCCATAGCTATTCAAAATGATGGGAAAATACTTGCTGCAGGGCATCTCGAGAATGCATTCAATAATTTTGCTCTTGTTCGATACAACACGGATGGCAGTTTAGATAATTCATTTGATAGTGATGGAAAGGTTACAACGAATATTGGCTCTACAATTTCTGACGATATTATTCAATCAATGGCTCTTCAGTCCGATGGAAAAATAGTAGTAGCTGGACAAACTAGTGATGGAACAATTTATGATTTTGCATTAGCTAGATATTACAATAATGGTAGTACGGGGATAAATATGACTGATAATAATAGCTATTCATATATACTTTATCCAAATCCATTTTCTGAACAAACAACATTGCATTTAAGTGAGCCTCTAAAAAATGCGACCTTAAATATTTATAATACAATTGGACAACAAGTAACGCAACTTCAGAATATTTCTGGGCAGTCCGTTATTATTAATCGTGATCAACTTTCAAGTGCACTTTATTTCATTCAATTAATTGATGAAAATAAAATTATCATGGCAGACAAACTAATAATTACGAATTAAATAATTGTTCGAATTGTCACATTTCAGATTTCAACGTATCAAAAAGTACTTTCAAGAAATTTACCCTGTACAAAGTTTAATGTCTTTAAAACCTTCAGATCATTTATAAAGAATAGAAAGTTTTAAAAGTCAACTAGGATAAGTGCACTCACAATATTTTTGCCTGAAGCGAAATTTCGCAATAATAAACGGGTATGGCGAGGTAATTAATGGAGTCAGGTAATAATTAAACAAAGTTTTGTAAAAAGGGTTCAGTCGCGTAAAAAATCGCCACCTTCGTAATATCTACCTTTATCCTGCTCTAATGACAACGCCTTCACAAAAGAAAACGATAACTATCGACAATTATTTAGACAACCATTACATTGATAGGAGCAATTGGTTAAGAGCCGCCGTGTTGGGTGCAAATGATGGAATTATATCTATTTCAAGTCTAGCCATTGGAGTAGCAGCTGCAAGTTCAGCTAGAGAGCCTATTGTTTTAGCAACAGTCGCCGGACTTGTTGCAGGTGCATTATCAATGGCTGCAGGTGAATATGTTTCTGTGAGTTCGCAAACCGATACTGAAAAAGCAGATATTGAACGAGAAATACAGGAGCTAAAAGAAATGCCAGAAGAGGAATTAAATATATTGGCACAAATCTATGAGAAAAGAGGTCTAAAAAAAGAAACAGCAATGCAAGTAGCTCTTGAACTTACCGAAAAAGATGCATTAAGCGCTCACATAAGAGACGAATTAGGTATCAATGAGATTAGTCAAGCGAATCCAATACAAGCCGCCATGGCATCAGGAGCAGCATTTACGGTGGGTGGTGTTTTGCCTTTATTAACTGTACTTTTCGCCCCCATCAATAGTATGGAATATTGGCTCTATGGTTCTACAATATTATTTCTAATTTTATTGGGAGCAATGGCTGCTAAAACAGGGGGTTCAACAGTTGGAAAGGCTATATTAAGAATTACAATATGGGGAACATTAGCAATGGGGTTATCTGCATTGGTGGGTTACATCTTTGGCGTCAATTTATAAATCTAAAATTCAACTCTCCGGCGTTAGGTATTAATTCTTAATAAAATTTAAGCGACGCGAATTATATTCAACCCATTAACGGAATTGAAACCTTAAAAGACGAATACAAACTATAAATAATACAATCTAAGTTGCCCTCTCGAAGCAATTAAAATTTTAAAATAATGACCATCACAAAATCTTCTATTATAAAAACACTACTCCTACTGTTTTTAGTTTTTGCCGGATTACATTATGCAAAAGATATTCTCATGCCCCTTACCATTGCTGGTGTTTTGGCGACTCTTTTTTTTCCTTTTTGCAAATGGATGGAAGGAAAGAAAGTACCTAAAGGGTTAGCAGTATTAATTTGTGTGCTAACATTATTGATAATTATCGCTGGAATAAGTGTATTACTTGGGTGGCAGATATCAGCTCTGGCAAATGATTTTCCGGTGATAAAACAAAAGAGCAGAGCAATTATTGATCGTATTCAGGAGTATATATTAAATAATTCAAATATTTCAGCAGAAGAACAATTTCAAATAATAAAAGAGGAGCAACCATCCTATACCAATATTGTTCAGATGATAGTAGGTTCATTTAGCTATATCCTCACCAATTTATTATTTACATTGGTTTACCTCTTTTGTCTGCTTTACTACCGCAGTCACATCAAACAGTTCATCCTCAAACTTACACCCTCTTCTGATCGAAAAGAAATGGAGCAAGTTATTTATAGTGCCGCTTTAATTTCCCAGCAATATATGGTGGGTCTTTCAAAAATGATAATATGCTTATGGATTATGTATAGTATTGGGTTTAGTTTATTAGGGGTTAAACATGCTTTATTTTTCGCGATACTATGTGGACTCCTTGAAATCGTTCCATACGTTGGAAATATTACTGGAACTTTACTCACTGTATTCGTTTCTGCTGGGCAGGGAGCCTCTGTTCAAATGCTTGGAGGAATAATCGTCGTTTATGGAATTGTGCAGCTAATTCAAGGATGGCTACTGGAGCCATTGATCGTTGGACACCAAGTGAAAATAAACCCGTTCACAACAATCATTGCTTTAGTGGTAGGTGAATTAGTGTGGGGTATCCCTGGTATTTTTCTTGCTATTCCTATCATAGCAATGATTAAAATTGCATGTGACCATTTCGAATCACTAAAACCATACGGCTTT
>JBJXGU010000349.1:0-22043 GCA_046160245.1 Bacteroidia bacterium | reverse complement strand
TAATAAAAGCTAGGACCATTATCGTTTCCTCCTACCACATACCCTTTTCCGTTTAAGGTAAACCCATTGGCGAAGATGCGAGCAGGAGCAGAAACAGGAAGCGAAGCTTTAGTGGTCCAAACATTCGCGGTAGTATCGTATTCAAGTAAATCCTTTGATGGACCATTTAATGCACTCTTATATCCACATGTTACATATCCTTTGGCTCCAATACTAATTCCAACTGCTCCATAGCGAGCTTGTGTACTTGTCAACTGAGCTTTTTGCAACCAGGTATTTGTTGATGGATCATATCTCCAAAAATCAAATCGTATCAAAGGAGCATTATTTGAACTTCCACAACCAACAAATCCGAAGTTTCCAATCACAAAAGAAAAAGGACTATGGCGTCCTGAAGAGCCCATATCCGCTTTCTGCGTCCATACATTGGTTAGTGGATTATATTCCCAAAGATCTTTAAGGTAGACGTTGGTACTGCTATTCGTTTGAATATAGCCCATCCCCACATACCCTTTTCCATTCACTGAAAAAGAGACAGGTCCGGTTCTTCCACTTACCCCACAATCCGCAACACGATTCCACGCATTTCCTGCAGGCGTAAATCGATGCACATCATTTAGTGAATTGGTGAAATTTTGGCGACCTACACCATTTCCTCCGGCAATATATCCTTGACCATTAATTTCAAAACCGGTAGCCATTGTACGCTCAACATAATCTGAATGACCAATGGAAGGTTTTTGGGTCCAAATCCCCTGAGAAAAAATACCTCTACTCATCAATAAAATGATAACACTTACAAATAGTATTTTTTTCATTCCCATGGATTTCAGATTGCAATATAACGATAAATAATAAACTGCAAAAGTACATTTTGGCCAAATAGCAAAATTCCTAGATTTCCTTCCGTTTTTCCTTGATGAAGGCCCAAACTGGAAAAATTCGACATCAAATAAACGACATTCACCCAATAAAACTTTACATGATTAACATGTTGAAAAGAAAAAAAAACGCCAAAAAAAAAGCCGACTCTTTTCAGAATCGGCTTTTCCTTTAAATTATATTTCTCTTATCCGTTCAACGCTTCTGCTCCAGCAACGATCTCTAAAATTTCGTTGGTGATGGAAGCTTGACGTGCTTTGTTGTATGTTAAGCGAAGTTCTTTTAACATCTCACCTGCATTATCAGTTGCTTTGTTCATGGCGGTCATACGTGCACCGTGTTCGGAAGCGTGTGAATCTAACAATGCTTTGAACAATTGTGTCTTCACCGATTTAGGAATCAATTCTAAAACGATTTCTCCTTGCGATGGCTCATAAATATAATCGTTCTTCTTTGTATTTTCCGTTACAGGAGGAGGAATCAATGGTAACAACTGCTCGTTGATTACATATTGAACGGCTGCATTCTTAAACTGATTGTAAACAACAATAACACGATCATATTTTGCCGCAGCAAAATCACTCATGATACTTTCTGCAATCTTTGATGCATTTATAAAAGTAAGATCCGCATAAATTTCATTATGATTTCCTAGATACACATTTGGATTCTTTGAATAAAAATCAGAAGCCTTTTTTCCGATGCACAAAATATTTACATTACCTGCTTTCATTTGTGCATTGTACTCATTCGCCAACAACGAATTAATAGCACGCATGATATTTGTATTAAACGCACCTGCTAATCCACGATTTGAAGAAACTGCAACAATAAGTACTTTCTCTACCGGACGAACTTTAGCAAAATTTCCACCCTCGCCTTCTTCCATCGATGAAGAAAGATTCGCTAAAATAGAACCTAACTTATTTGCATAAGGACGTAACGCTTGAATGGCATTCTGCGCACGACGTAACTTTGCCGCACTCACCATCTTCATCGCTTTGGTGATTTGCTGGGTACTATTTACGGAAACAATTCGGTTTCGAACCTCTTTTAAATTTGCCATGTTGATTTCAATTAAGAATTCAGAATTAAGTCCCGATAGCTATCGGGATCAGAATTATGAATTATCCTTATGCAGAATACTTTTTCGTTAAATCCTTCGCTACTCGCTCCAACTCTCCTGTCACCTCATCGTTAATCACACCTTTCGCTAATTGCTCCAACACATTCTTATGTTGTGAGCGAAGTAAGTTTAAGAAGTCGGCTTCGAAATCTCTGATCTTTCTAACGGGCACGGCTTGGAGAAGACCTTTCGATCCGCAATAGATAATCGCAACTTGCTCTTCTACACGGAAAGGAGAATATTGACCTTGCTTTAAAATTTCTACGTTACGTGATCCTTTGTCGATTACTGCTTTTGTAGCAGCATCTAAATCGGAACCGAACTTCGAGAATGCTTCTAACTCGCGGTATTGTGCTTGATCTAATTTCAATGTACCTGCCACTTTCTTCATCGACTTAATCTGTGCATTACCTCCTACACGAGATACCGAAATACCTACGTTAATTGCAGGACGTACTCCAGCGTTGAATAAGTTGGCTTCTAAGAATATTTGTCCGTCGGTAATCGAAATTACATTCGTTGGAATGTATGCCGATACGTCACCCGCTTGTGTTTCGATGATCGGAAGTGCAGTTAATGATCCACCGCCTTTCACTCTCGACTTTAACGACTCGGGAAGATCATTCATCTGAGCAGCGATGCTGTCCGACTTAATCACTTTCGCAGCACGCTCTAACAAACGACTGTGTAAATAGAATACGTCACCTGGATAGGCCTCACGACCTGGAGGACGACGTAATAATAAAGATACCTCACGGTAAGCAACTGCTTGCTTTGACAAATCATCATAAACAACCAATGCTGGACGACCTGTATCACGGAAAAATTCTCCTACTGATGCACCCGCCATTGGCGCGTAGAATTGCATCGGCGCAGAATCAGAAGCTGTTGCTGCAACAACCACAGTGTATGGCATAGCGCCACGCTCTTCTAATGTTTTTACAACGTTTGCGATGGTAGAACCTTTTTGTCCTATCGCAACATAAATACAATATACAGGCTCGCCTTTATCGTAAAATTCTTTTTGGTTGATGATCGCATCCAACGCCACCGCTGTTTTACCAGTTTGACGATCGCCGATGATCAACTCACGCTGACCACGTCCGATTGGAATCATAGCATCAATTGCTTTGATCCCTGTTTGCAATGGTTCTGTTACAGGCTGACGGAAAATTACTCCTGGTGCTTTACGCTCCAAAGGCATTTCAAAAAGTTCTCCTTTGATAGGACCTTTACCATCGATAGGTGTTCCAAGTGTATTGATAACACGACCTAACATTCCTTCACCTACGTTAATAGATGCGATGTTACCAGTACGCTTTACCATATCACCTTCCTTAATCGAGTTAGAAGATCCAAGTGTTACCACTCCAATATTATCTTCTTCCAAATTCAAAACGATTCCTTTCAGTCCGTTTTCAAACTCGATCAACTCACCGGATTGCACCTTAGTGAGTCCGTAAATACGAGCAATACCATCTCCTACTTGAAGTACGGTACCAACTTCTTCCAGTTCAGCTACGGTTTTAAAACCTGCCAATTGTTGGCGGAGTATCGCTGAAACTTCGTCGGGTCTTACGTCTACCATTGTAATTTTTTATTATTAATGTTTGTTAAATTATTTCAATGAAGAATGACCATCAAAAGAGAGTCATTCGATTATTTTAATTTTTAATAGTCTTTTACGTACAAGTTGATGTTGTACTCACGCTTCAACATGGTAATCTTTCTACTGATGCTTGTATCATGTTGTTCATCACCTACCGTCAACACAAATCCACCAATTAAGGAAGGATCTACTTCTTCAATCAACTCCACTTTATCTCCTTTTGATTTCTTTACCAAATTCAAAATCGTTTCACGCAGGGTAGCATCCATAGCTACAGGTGTAGCAATATGAGCCGTAACGATTCCTTTGTAATCTTTATAGAACTGGATGTATGCTGCCGCAATACCATTCAAATCACTAGATCGGTTTTTGTCGATCACAATGTTCATGAAAGCATTGGTAAGTTCATTCACTTTCGTGCTAAATAAAGCTTTAATGATAGCCGCCTTCTTATCACTCTGAACAATTGGATTTCGAAGCAAGGCCACTAATTCATGGCTTGCTGCGCAGGTTGCGTGCAACAATTCCATGTCCTTATAGATCACCTCGGCAACATTACGCTCGAGGGCCAATCCGAAGAGGGACTTGGCATAACGGCGGGCTACTTTTGATTCTATCATTTTATTTTTATTCCTGATTTCTTGCTTTTCTCTCTCTTGATTTCATCAACAGAAAACAAAACAAGTCATTCATTAATTCATCTTAACGTCTTTCAACATTTCTTGAACAAGTGCTTTTTGTTGTTCGTCGTTGCTGAGTTTTTGACGAATCATTTTCTCTGCAATTTCAATCGATAAGTAAGCCACTTGATTTTTCAAATCCGTGATGGCCGCCATTTTTTCATTGGTGATGGCTTCACGCGCTAACGTGATTAAACGGTCGCCTTCTACTTGTGCTTTTGCACGAGATTCGTTGATGATCTGATCCTTTGTTTCACGAGCTTCACGTAAAAGAATATCACGCTCATTGCGCGCTTCTTGTAAGATGCGCTCATTCTCAGCAGTCATGTTCGCTACTTCTTCCTTCGCTTTCTTCGCTGCATTTAATGCATCAGAGATAGAAGTTTCACGTTCTTTCAATGAACTAAGAATAGGTCCCCATGCAAACTTGCGCATTAAGAACACTACAATCAGAAAGGAGATGCTCATCCAGAAGATGAGACCGAATTCGGGTTTTACGAGTTCCATGGTGTGTCAGTATAAATTGTACTGCGTAGGTTGAGGCCGAAACAGTATCGTTGAGGTTTCCCTCTATATAGTGAGTAATAATTTTTTGAGTAAAACCGGCACCCGACCAAGCGTCGTTCTGCCGGTTTTTGATTTTTTTACAATCGCTTATTTAGTAAGGATTGCAAGAAGGCCGATTACCATCGCGAAGAAGGCAGCTCCCTCTACAAGGGCAGCAGCAAGAATCATGTTTCCGCGGATGTCGCCTGAAGCTTCAGGTTGACGAGCGATTGATTCAAGAGCAGATCCACCGATACGACCGATACCGATTCCAGCACCGATTGCAGCAAGACCAGCTCCAACTGCAGCAAGACCGTAGCCCATTCCGATGTTCTCGGCAGCTGCTTGAAGTAAGATGTTTGATAACATTGTAATTTGTATTTAAGGTAAGTAATAAATTTATTTTAATGATGATGTTCTTCTACGGCTGCTCCAATGTAAACCGCACTTAACATAGTGAATACATAAGCTTGTAAGAAGGCAACTAATAATTCTAATACCGTCATGAAAACGGTGAAGACTAATGTTAATGGCGACACCGCTAAACCTACTCCCGTTCCGTTTTGTCCGAAGATGAATATCAAACTGAAGAATGCTAATGCGATGATATGTCCTGCAGTGATGTTCGCAAAAAGTCGAATCATCAATACGAAGGGACGTAAGAACACTCCTAAAATTTCAATCGGTGTTAACAAGATCAACACTCCTTTTGGAACACCGGGCATCATGAAGACGTGCTCCCAGTAATTCTTGTTTGCATTTACTGTTACAATAACAAAAGTAAATACCGCTAAAGTTAATGCGATGCTAATGCTTCCTGTTAAGTTCGCTCCGAATGGAAACACGGGAATTAATCCCATCAAATTTGCGATCCAAATAAAGAAGAATACCGTTAATAAGTAGGGCAAATATTTTTCGTACTTGTGTCCAATACTTGGCTTAATTAAATCATCTCTCACAAACATGATGATAGGCTCCATCGCATTTTGCAATCCAGTTGGCGCAAGACCTTTGCGTTTACGAGTATAAGCACCTGCGATATTTGTAAAAATTAAAAGCATCAATCCGCAGCAAATAAAAATAGAAGCTACGTTCTTCGTAATTGAGATATCAAAAATATTAGCAGTGACTGCTTCATTAATAGTAGCATGGTGTGCATCCATCTCCCCCATTTCATTTACAGCAACCACTTTTTGGCCTTGCAACATATAACCACTATAGGTTTTATGTCCATGATCAAAACGGGAACTGCTAAATAGAGCCATTCCGCGATCGGCAGAATATAGGATTATTGGAAGTGGAATTTCAGTATGACCCCACAAATGCCAGCCATGAGCGTCGGCAACGTGTTCCATAATAATTTTTCCTGCATTTAATTTTTCTTCTGCATGGCCTTCACCTTCACCTGATTCCGAATGTACAGCAGTAGTTGCAGCGTCGCCATGAGCGTGCTCATCTACACTAACTGTTTCAGTCTGAGGAAGTTGATTATGAGAAGAATCCTGAGCCACATTGATCGAGAAGATCAGTGTGAACATGGCAAATGTCAGGATTGATAGTAGAGCTAAACGTTTGTATTTCAACATGATAGGCGTGCCTATGGGTTATTGAGGTCGCAAAGGTAGACAAAAAGGACAAAGCAGGAAATGCAAGTTTGTAATTATATTGATACTGAGAGGGAAATGAATTAGCACGAGATTTACGTCGAATCTAAAAAGATGTAACAGGAACCAAAGACCTTGTATTTTCATTAACGGCTCAAGCATCTCGTCGATGCTTTATTATATGATACCAGTATTTACGATATTGAAATCGGTTTTGCGGGAACTTCTTCTTTATGGAAGATTGATTTTCCGAAAGCAACCAATGCCTCCGTAATTGAAAATACGTTGGGAGAAATTAAATTATTCCCCAATCCATGCAAAGATAAATTACATCTTCAATTTAATTCAGCTGGAAAAAGTTCGACCATTACTATTTACGACTTACAAGGAAGAAATATAGTAATGAATGAGATTGAACATAACAGCAATACAACCACTTTGGATGTTGAAAATCTGGAAGCGGGGACTTATATTTTACAAATAAGAAATGGAGATCAGCTCTTCAGAAAGAAATTCGTAAAAAAATAATTATAATAATATTTCTGCCAAATAGTTTTTTGTACTAACACTGACCTTAACTAAATTTTAATCTATACAAACAAGAGTGATCTAATTAACCAGATATAGTTAATATAAATTTTAGTTTTAAATTAAGATTCTAGGCATCTTTTAATTGTTACTTTCTTTTACGTGAAAAGAAAGTAACCAAAGAAAGCACGCCACCCAACACCAACCCATTTTTGCAGGTTTTGCTTTCTACTTTCTTTCGCAACCCCTGAACAATCTTTTGTGCTATCTCTTTACTTCATCGGTACAGCAAAAATCGGTTCGCGCTGTTGCGTGGACGACCTCCGCACCGTTCAGAATGATATTACTGTTACTTAAAATAAATTGCTTGAATCATGCTTCCATTTTTGTTTAAATAATCGGACTACACACTATGTATAAACGATATGACAGTATACGATTTTTCAAACTTAAGGTTTCGAAAAATCATAGAAGACAGAAGGGCCATTGAATGCAACAGGGGTTTTACTCCATGTTTCAATTCCATTTCTATGCTTTACAACAATATAATAAGATCCCGCGGTAGGATAGTAAGGGATCGAGGCAAATCCATTTCTGTAAAGCACTACTTGATGACTATGCACCAACGAATAGGGATTTGTAGCCGAACGCAATTCTACATAAATAGAATCCGTAGCATTCGGATCAGGATGGATTCCGTTGTCGAATAAAGTGCTGATCATAAATCCACCGGTCTGGTACGTTCCTTCAATTAGCATCTTTAAATGAAACGCACCGCTACCACAACCCTCATCCACTATATTATTACAATTATCATCAATTGCATTTACACAAAATTCGGTAGTGTTGGGATTGATCGTGGCAATAGAATCGTTACAATCTTTTTTATTTGAAACATATCCACTGAGTGAAAAACAAGCAGCGGAATCTACACTTTGATCACCAAAACTATCTCCATCATAATCTCTAAAATAAGAAACCGCCATAATACAAGATCCATTATTTTGAGTTGCCAACGAACTATAATTACAAGCCAACGGATTCATGCATCCCGGAACATCAAAAATTCCATCATTAGGCGTATTAATAAAATAGGTTTCTGCTTTTACAAAAACATCTGTTGCTACTTCTTGTGCGATTTTACGACCGGGAATATCATCAAATGGAGGATGAATTCCGCCCCAGATACGAGACAAAGAACTTTCATCGGCTGCATCCTGATACGTGGCCCATTGGAGATCGATGTCAGTGCTTGGACCATTTTCAAATAACAAGTAAGCGTTTTGTGCGCAATGAAACACTCCCATTCCACCCGGAAAATATTTAGTGCCGGTAAAATCAGTGAGTAATTCTGCAGCGGCTCTTGAGTAAGTGGAGTGACCAGAAAGATAACCGGGGAAGGGTGGAGAAGCAAACGAAGCGCGTTGATACGGATGCCATTTTTCGGCTAGCGTCCAACCAACACCTGCTACATCCGTATCTACATTATTGATGGCATCATGCCCTTTCCAAGCTTTCAACTTAATTTTTCCTACATTGGTTGAACCATTTGCTAATGGATCACCGGGGTGAATCACTTCAATGTATCCGGGCACAAGCGGCAATCCTGCTGGATGGAAATTTGAATCGAGCGGATTGGAACTTTGTCCCAAATCGGCCATAGCACGAATAGCTGAAATAGGACGAGAGGTATCATACCAGCCTTTAATTCCCCAAATAGAAATGGCGACGTCATGCATCGCACCACCTAATGCAAAATAACCTTTCACGCTCCATTCCAAATCATCTAATGGAGTACCAGCGCCTTTATATTGTTTTGTTTCCAATGGATGGTCGGATACGTAATTAAAAATACTATACCAGTGTCCGGGTGGTGTTTCCGAATTTGGACCATCAGCCCAGAATTCTGAAAGCACACGCGCAAAATCGCCGCGCTTCACTAAATTAGTAGCATAAGGTAAACCGGTCACTGGATTCAACGTATGGCCGACGTTGGTTGTACCTCCAGTTAAAAAATTATAAAAATTCGGATAGTCGGCAACGTTAGCAGGTAACACATTTCTGTTTCCTTGCGTTTTTGGAGAAATATCCCACATCGTAGTATCGGCAGGATCTAAATGAGAAGACCATACTGCAACCATCGCATGCCCCCATTGAAATTGCGAAGAGGTTCCACTTCCATCCATTTGCAAAATGGGTGGGGCTCCGGGATCATGATACACTTTATAATTAAATCCGTTTCGTTGATTCACAACCATATCAGCCGGTGACAAAGCAAACGGAATCACCTGACCCCACTCTGGACTCAATGCCGGCGGAGTAGCACCGGGAATAGCATTTCCACTTTGATCAATAAAAAGATCCAGTGTTAGCGGTTGCCAACGATTCAGATTTGTCATGTTTGGATTTCCCGGAAGATCGACAATCATGGGCGGATTTACGGGTGTATAGCTCGTATTTGCATAACTTCCTTGCTCGTTGGATCCATCCTGCAAGCCAAAAGCGATATACTTTGATGCAATATAATTTCCGAGTGCGCGTGCGTCACCGTTCGTATAATTTGTATCCGTAAAATTTTTATCATAACCCAGCGAATCCATCTCCACGTTATAAGCCGTCAGCAACAACGCGGCTTGCGGCGAATTAGCGAAACGATGTTTCAGTAAACGATAAGAAGCGTAGGAGATGGCTTTACGACGATCTTGTGCAATATTGGTTGAAGCGGGAATACCTGTGAATGCGCAAGTGAAAGTGCCCACCGTTTTTCCAAGCAAGAATTCAATAGAATTATTATCATAGGCTGCCCATGCATCCCACATGGCAGACGAATGATGAAATAAATTTCGTGCGTGGACTGTTGGTCGTGCAAAATCTCTTCTGATAGAAGCCAACAATAATTCGTTCCATTGCCTTGCAATATTATCGTTCAAATCAGCAGTAGGATAAATCACATTAGGTGCACAATTAGGATCTGGGTTGGTAGGACAAGGATCACAACCATCGGCTAATCCATCTAGATCGTAATCGGCATTTATGGGAGCGAGCTCACAACTGTCATTCATAAATACGCCATAACCATTACAAAAGCCGGTTACAAAATCCTGCAATCCATCATTATTGATATCCATCCATGCAAAGTCATATACATTTTTTGCCCATGGCAAAGTTGTTGTTCCGTACACATTCACCATGGTTCCATTATCATTGCGATAAATAGCCATACGCCGACCACTTGCACAAGGGGGAATATCCACATCCACGTCGGCTATACCAACATCCATATCCCCATCCAAATCCAAATCAGCCACATGAACATTTCCGCCGAATCCATTTGTTGTACTAAAATTTAAATTCGTTTTTACTACCGTTAAACTAGAATCAGGAAAAATCGTAGTTACCCGTAAAATGTAATCACTACCATCATCCACCACAAAAAAATCTTTCTTCCCATCCAAATTAAAATCGGCTATATCGAACATATAAGGAGAGCTTGTAGGAACCAGGTTTTGCCACTTGGTGAATGTTCCGGTTCCATTATTAAAAAGGACAATTACACCGCGCGCATTCCACGGAGCAACGTTATATAATGTAGAATTTTTTATAATATCGTTATCGCCGTCATTATCGATATCTAAAATTTGACATGCTGTACCAAATGCAGAGTTTCGCAAAGTACCTAAACGTGTTGTACTTTCATTGGTAAAATATCCGGATCCATTATTAATTAAAAGATAATCTTTAGCGATGCCGCCAGATCCATTCGCTCGATAATTCACGAAATAAATATCCAATGCACCATCGCCGGTAACATCACCGGCCCACACGGCACAGAAACGAACTGGATCTTCTGAAAGGACCGGAAGACGCAAACTTGTTTCTTCTATAAATCCTTTCCAATTTCCCAATGAATCATTTCCTTCGTTTCGGAAATACTGCGGTTGTTGCAAAAAGGTATTTGCGATAATCACATCCTTCCAATTATCCCCGTCAAAGTCACCTACGAATACATCGCGCGCAAAACTTATTGAATCGATGAATTGAGGAGCATGTAACAACGTTTGATCTGTCAATATTCCATTCACATTCATCAACAAAAGTGTCGACTTTCCGGGCTGTGTAGGACTAGAAAACGGCTGCTTTCGCACTACAATCAGATCTTGTTTGCCGTCGTTGTTAAAGTCTGCTGTCCACATGTCCTTTTCTTCCGCATCGCTATTCGCTACGGAGGAAACCACTAAGCGCGTAGTTGTAGCATCCAGCCAATTGAACCATTGGGCATAACAGGATGAAATGAAAGAAGGAAGCAGGAGAAAAACGAAGATGAGGGATAAAAAAGTAAAAGAAAATTTCCTATCAATCTTGTGAGATGCTTGCTTCTTCTTTAGAGTAGAAGTTACATACATACGGATAGATTTTGAGACTTAGTTTATCTTCAAAGTTAAAAAAATCTCTTAATTAAGCAAGACAATTAATCAAGATCATTGGATCTTTTACCCATAAAACAGACTGAAAAACGATAAAACGGGTTGAAAAGCCGAATTTAAGACGATAATCTCTTTTTGGAAAGGTATCGCATTAATCTCCAACCAAGGATAGAGCCAATACAATTTGCAATAAAATCTACGTAATCTGAAGTCCGATTGGTGAGTACATATCCTTGATATAATTCAATCAGCCCGCCATAAATTATTCCTCCAATGAGGGGAATGCTAAATTGATTTCGCGACCAAATATTTCCGGGAGGCATTTTGCTAAAGCCATAGGTGAATAGAATAACGAATACTGAATAAAAAATAAAGTGTGCAACTTTATCGGGAGCCAACAAATCGAAAAGGTTTGGGATCTCAATAGCAGGTGGAGTAATCGTGCTCAGGATCAGAATCAACAAAGCCCAGCTAATGCCGGGCCAGTTGTGATGAAAGAACCTTATATTAGAAGTATCACCCACCTATCAAAGACTTATAAGTGTCGGCACTTAACAAATCTGATAGTTGAGAAATATCTGCAATTTTTACTTTTACCATCCATCCTTCGTTGTATGGATCTTTATTCACTAATTCAGGAGCGCCTTCGAGTTTTGAATTCAGTTCAAGCACTTCGCCGGTTACAGGCATAAACAAATCAGAAACTGTTTTAACCGCTTCTACCGTACCGAAAACTTCATCCTTTTCGACGGTTTCGCCTACGGTTTCAATCTCGATATAAACGATATCACCTAATTCACTTTGAGCAAAATCGGTAATGCCAATGGTGGCAACATCACCCTCCACGCGAATCCACTCGTGGTCTTTTGTATATTTTAGTTCTGCTGGAATATTCATAATACTATTTTGTACAAAATTAGTATTATTTTCGATTACTGGGATAGAGAAAAGCGAACTTCAATACCCGTCAACACATTTGAGGTTGGAAATGACGTTGAAATGACCGGTGTATTTATAGTTTGCTCGTAGAACAAGCGCAAATTTAATCGCTCGTTTACCGTGTAATCTGCGGCTCCTTTAATAGAATAAACATTTAATCCAGCGGTTGGCTGGTTGACGCCTTCTAATAATCGACGAATGACAGTTATATTTCGACGAGCAGAAAAATCAGCTGTGAGGTTCAAACTATTTCCAGCCACTTTCTTTTTACCGCCTAAACCGAATGGCAAACGGAATTTAGGCATACGATAACCAAATCCTAAAATAATTTCATTCCCTTTAACTTCGGTGATTTGCACGCCGGCATAGGTTAATGATATGTTTCGGTCGCGGCGAAACTCTGCCCGTGTTTGTATATTATTTTTCCACGTAACATCTACTCCTATTAACGGACCAAATTGTTCACTCATCGAAACCTGAGCTAGTTCACGCTTTGGAATAAAATTACCAGAGATATCTCTCGCAGAAGGGAATTCAGAATCCACATAACTTGCATTACGTTGGAAGGAGTTCACGTTATAGGTGGCTCGATAACTATGTGTAATGTTTACAGAGGTAAAAATCTTCTTCAACAACGGTAATTTTCCTAAACCATCGTAAGTAATTCTCCAGTTCGGCAAAGGAATTCGTGGGAATACGTTGAGATCAATTCCTGTTGGAGACTTGCCGGTATAGGCGGATAAGAAAGCTAAGGCCAATACCTCTTGTTGAGTTCCACTGTACCCATTGTTATAGACCACACCAAAGGTATCTGGTTGAGCTAGGCCAACAGAGTTTGGATTTTGTGAAGCTAAACGCTCAGAAAGTATTTTCCGATTTTCATTGAACTTATCAAACGTTGCGCTCTCATAGGTTTTCTTATCATCTTTCACAAAGGCCGTTCCCCATCCAATAACAGAGATACTGAAATTACCTGTTTCGGTAACACCTTGCGATTCAAAGCCGGTTCCGTTGTATCTAAAAAATTCAGAATTGTTTCTGCTGAATTGTCGGGTTGCTGTTAATTCTATTTTCATTCCATCAAAAGGTTCGATGGATGCACGACCCGAGAAGTTAGATGAATAGGTTCGTGTTAATGGGTTGTTCAACGTTGAGTCCGATGTGATCCATCCTCCACGCACGGCGCGTTCACGAATATCTCTTTGCGATCCCACCGTGAAGCCAATTCCAGGAGAATTATTATTAATGTCTTGACCAAACACATCTGAGTAATTTACATAACCAGGGAGTGATGTACCATTCGTTTCACTATAAGTAAATCCAACCGTTTTAATTCCCATAATCATTCGTGCAACAAATCGAACTGCATCTGGAGTAGTGCGCGGTTTCTTTACTGCAGGAATTGGAATTTTCGGCTTCAGACTATCCGGAGGTGCGGCATTAGGATCCGGTGGTTTCACTTTTGGTTTCGGCGGCGTCTTTGGCTTTGGAGAATTCATCTTTTTCAGCCAAGGAACTTTATTATAAAGTGTGGTCAACGTAAAGTTACCGTTGAGTTGTTTTGTATTAGAATTCTGAATGGTATTTCCTGTTCGCGGATCTGTGGTGAAGAGACCTTCGGTGTTGCGTAAGTACTGCCCTGCTGTCCAACTGTAGTTAAACCCATATCGTGCATTTAACGAAATCCAATTAGTAAATGGGAACTTGTTCAACGGCACTTGATAACTTACATTACCAGTTTGCTGATAATTTTTATTCCTACCCAGCAAGAAATTTTTTCCGAAAATATTACTGCGAATCGAATCCCGATCATCCTTCGAATCAATTCTTCCTTCGGGCTCATCCACCACGGAGAAGTTGTTTGCGTTGAAATCAATTTTAATACTTCGGGTTAGATCTAATTTAAAATCATACAAACGACGCATCTCAAAATTTTTATTGAAGAAAGTATCGCGAATAATGTCATTATAACCTGTATTATTTCTAAATAATTTTTCACCATACATCCTCGACACATCTGCACGGAAATTCAGACTGGTTGGAATCAAATTGAGGTTAACATCCTTGATCAGTTTAAGGTACTTTGATTTCATGATGTTGGCCTTTTCAAAAGGAGCGATGTACTTCGGTGTAGTGTTGTAATTATAACCAACAGCACCTCGATGTGTTTTGACTACATCGTATTCAATATTAATATCACGATGAAATACTTCATCATAACCATACGTAAAATTGAAATTTTCTACATCATAAACGCGCGCCTTTGCTCCGGCATTACGATTCTTTTTTACATTGGTAAAGTTGATCCCCTTGGTTTGCGTATAATCTTGTGAACGCTTTTTGATCTCTCTCTTCTCCTTCTTACTATCGCCTTCGTCTAATGACTTAGTAAATAATACGTCTTGATCTAAAGGATCATAAACAGGATTACGAACTACGGTACCGTAATTCACATACATAGGAATATCTAAGTTCGCTTTTTGAGGAAGAAATTTTCCAAGGTAAATTGACGAGGTAACGTTGAATGTTGTTTCTGAATTCACCGGACGTTCGCTTACTTTTTGATCTAACGGACCAAAATTCGCCGACTTATGCTGACCGGCTACGGTGACATTTCCAATATCCGCTAATTTAGCATTGACGCGACCGTTAGCTGCCCAACCTCCCTTCTTACTGAAATCGGTAAGTCGAAGTTCGTTTACCCAAACTTCACCACATTTCTTTTGACCATCGTCACTACCTGGATTCAATGGATTCACCTGTGGATTCCGAATTCCAATCATGATGGAACGAATTGAACTGAGCGAAGGATTTCCTCGAACACTAAACGTTCGATTGGTTCCTGATTCACTTTCGGAGTACAGACTTGTAATATTCAAAGCGCCGCCCGAGTTATCAACTGCTCTATTGCGTCGCAACTTCATATCCACAAACTTCTCGAGTTCTAATTCAATATTATTGGCTTCCGGCCAAATCGCTTCCGGAGATGTTGTTCCCCATGCGGTCACACTTAATGGTACTTCGTATTCATAATAGTTTTCACTGAAGTCATTACCCATACGGATAAACACATTCATATCGCCACTCTTCAATGCATCTGGATCACTGGAACTTTCTGCATGAATATACATTTTTATCTTTTCATACAATCGTAAATCCAATTCCAAATTTTTAAATGCTCCACGTGCATCACCATCTTCCAAATCACAAACTTTTAATGATAAACTTTGCTCATTCAATCGTTGAAGCACGGTGGAACCAATATTGACTTCACGTAAAATTCCAGGAGGAATTGCATAATTGATGGGAGTACGTTTTCCATTCTCTTCAATATTCACAACCGAAATATCAAACGTTGCATTGTTTGGATCTGTTCCAATTACATTTCCGGTAGAACGCAAATCGTAATTGTATTTTCTCCACTCACCACGCAAAAGTTCTAATCGTGCAAAACGTAATGTCATCGGCTCATCAAACGAGGTCATGAACATACGGATGAACGAAATAGTATTGAATCCTTCGATATCACCAATGCGATTAATATTCGGATTCGTTCCGTTAATTTCACGGATTGGAATTTTAAATTGATACCATGTTACCTGATCCGAAGTTCCATTAGGCAAGTTTACGGTACGTGTAATTTTATCAACAATAAAATTTTGTCCTACTTGCATTTCACCCGGACGCAACGACACACGATACTGGTAATACTGCTCGCTACTTTCCTGATTAAAATCTTTATTTACGTCAGCAACATCAGGTATCGTAGTTGCAGCGGTAGGATAACTCTCCGGTGATTGTGCATCGGTTGGAGAGTTGCCCTCAGGATTGCTGAATCTTTTATAACGATCTAAAATTCCTAACCCTTGGTTGTCGTAATCACTTCCGCGATAATAGTGATAGTTATCGCTAGATGGATCAAACGCTGCTTCAGCATATGCTTGCGCATTTACATTGGCTTGCAAGTCGCTCAAATACGTTTGGAAAAAAGAGGGCTCCAAACTATTTCTCAGTCCATCAAAACCTACGTCTTGATATTGACGTGCATCCGGGCTATTATCAAAAGCATAAATAATGGGTGGTTGTGTTTTTGGTGTAAATCCCCAAATGGTATTACTGGCGGCGCTAGTATCTCCGTCAATAGGAAGTCCATTTTCATACTCCAGTCTTCCATCTTTCAAAACATCCTCTGAAATATTACCTAAATTGAAATATAAATCTCCTCCGCCTTGATTGACATTTTGTGAATTACTATTAAACGGATCCATCATCCAAAACTGAATGAATTCAATATTGGCAACGTCAAAATCCGTAGTTTCAATTCTACGCATGATACCGCCCCAACGTGAACCTGGATTATTCAGTTTACCATTAGAGTTAACACCGTCGCTCCAAGAAGTTGGAACTACATCATAATTATAAGGACCACGATCTTCTGGGAAATAACTAATATTAAATACTGGGAGTACTACAGTTTGCCCTCCCGGTGCTTCACGATTAGGGAAAATTTCTTTTTCGGGAACTTGACGAACTAAGTGATTAGAAATAGCATTATCGTCGATATTCGGCGGAGTTACTCCTGACAAATTACGATAAAATAATGGGTCAATGATATACCATGCAAATTTAGCACGGTTCTTCCCGTAATCTAAACTAACCGTATCTGCCTCTGGAAATAAACGAGTAGGAGCTGAAGAGAGCACCCAAGAACCAACATTTCGCAAATCAATTGTGCTTTGACTACCTTCAAAATCGTCGACATAAGCAGTACCATTTTTTCCAATGGCTTTATTGTTTCCCGGAACTAAGTTTGCAAATTCTCCGGCTACTGTTATGGTGGATACTTCCTTGGTAGAAATACCGGGAAGCTTATCAATCATTCGGGTTAACCAGCGCGATTCTGTTCTCCATGTTCCATCCACACCCCAAATGGTATTCGCTATAGGCTCATCACCAATATTTACTTTTTGTGTGATAGGACGCTCATTCAATCTCAAAATAGTTCCTCCTAAAACAAGATCCTTATTCACGGTATAATCAAAACGAGAACCGAATAGTGTTTTGGATTGAATGCTAAAAAGCGAATTACTTTCTAAAGCAATATTGATGGCAGTTCCTGAATTTAATATACTTTGGTTGATGATTTTTACACGACCTAAATTATAATCTACAGTATAATCTACATTTTCTGTTAAAGGTGCACCTCCGGCAGTCACCTTCACCGATCCTTGTGGAATATTGATGGCATTCAGTGGTATATCGGAACCAAATTTACTGATGTAACTACCCTTTAAACTAAACTTATTTTTAGAAGCTTGTTGAATGGCAAAAATTCGTGTGGAGTCATACAAGGCGTGATACGCATAAGGATCTGCCGCGAGAGAATCATTAAACCTACTCTGTAAATACGAACCAAATGGTTCGCGAACCGGGAAAATAATTCGACCATTATTACTGTTGATGGTAACCCCTTCAATAAAATCAAACTCGCCATCGGGACGCGGATCATTGTTACTATTTAATTTATCTAAATTGAAAAGTCGGTTTAACGGCTTGGCGTAAACGTTAGTTTGGGCTGAATTTGTTGGAATGTAGTTTAGGCGATTACCTATAGTATCTACATAATACAATACATCCAATTTAAAATCTTTTCTGTCCAGTTGAAATCCGCCCAAAGCATAAACGTTCTTCATCATCAAATCCCAAGTAGGCAACTTCGTATTGTTAACACGCCCTTTTAAAAGTTTCATAAACATTACTTTCGGCGGTTCAATACCTGTGTTGGTTAAATCTCCAACACGAAATACTCGACCTCCAATTGTGTATTCGTAAGCCACCGCTAATACTTCATTTCCATTGAGGGCTTGGTTTAATGAGATATAACCTAAACGCGGATTAAAGGTATACTCAGTTGGCGCTAAGCGACGTGCGTTTTGAACCACTTCATAATCGCGAGAAGGACTTAATGCTGGAATGCCTGCTATTGCATTTTGCACCAATGTAACATCACGCAAGTCTGGAATATTGAGGAATTGAGTATACAAACTATTCGCTGAGTCCTCAGGAAAAGGAGTTGTGCGGTTGTATAAATTGGTGATGTATCCTGTGCTCTCATAATATTTTCGCTCTCCTAAATCCATAGCCGCCAAAACTGTACGGGTATTGTCGGTACTATTATTTCTATTGGTCACCCATACTTCCATACGGGTAATGGACACTAACGAATTAATGAAAGGAAGATCTGCCAATGAAACATCATATTGATCCTTGAAATATTGTCCGACGAAATAATGTTTGTTTACCTCATACTGATCGCAAGGAATATCAAACTTCGTGGTGGTTGCTCCGCCTTTCACTTCGATATTAGAAGCTTGACCACGTTGTTGTGAAAGCAATGTTGTTACCAAGAGTCGACCAAACTTCAACTGTGTTTTCAATCCGAACAAACTCTGGCTACCTTGAATCAATTGTGAATTGAGCGGTAAGCTTACGTTACCCGCTTCAATCTTTTGAATAATCTCATCTTCATAACCGGTGTACTCCAATTTCATTTGATTCTCAAAATCGAAACTGGCTTGCGTATTATAATTGGTTGTAATCTTCAATTTCTCACCGATATTACCAATCACGTTCATCTGAATCTGCTCACGGAAATCGAAAGTGGTAATTCGACGTTGGCGCTCTGGTAATGTTGGATTATCGTAACGCGAAATATTTAATCCGAAAGATAATGATGCTGATCCCTGCGGACGAATGTCGATGGTGTTCCCTCCAAAAATTCGGTTGAAAGCTTCACCCCCCACATAAATTCGAGGCGAACCACTCTTCCGTGCAGCGGCATTCTCGGCATTTGCTTTTTGTTTCCAATAATTTTTTGTGCTCTTTTCAAACTCCGACTCTTTAAACTCTTCAAAGGTCATGTAGCTTGGACTTCTAAAAAAATTACTCCCAAAATTTTCATTGATATCGTACTGACGCTCTTCCGGATTATACTCAATAGTTGTTTGAATATTGCTAGGGTTGCCCATGTAAAGTGGACTACTAGGAGCATTGCTGTTATACGGATCGGCATAACGATCATTAAAAGGATAAGGTAATTGCACAGCGGCAGTGTCCGAGTCTCCTGCTACAAAGGGCATAGAATCGAATGGGCTAAAAACGATTTCTGATCCAGATGCCCATACCAATGATATAAGCAGCGTGAAGCAAAAAATGATAAACGAATACGAACGGATCTGCTTCAAACGGGTAATTTCAAGGTTAGGAGGTCAACTACGAGGCGCGCCAAAAATAGCATAATTCTTTTTGGTAACGATCCTTACAGGGAACGTTTATATTAAGTTCTACGCTAAACCATTCTATTAGTTTCACAGATGGCTTAGTGCTACTTTAATTAAATCCTCCACTTTGGAATTAGTTCCCAATGATTTAGAGGCTTGTAGAATTGCTTTTTCGGCGCTCGCACGTGCAAAACCGAGGGTTAGGAGAGCACTTAACGCTTCATTACTTTCCGTATTGTATGTGGGAGATGTATTTATTTCGTTTAAAATCATCCCCTTTTTCATCTTATCTTGCAAGTCAATCACGATCCTTTGGGCGGTTTTTGCTCCAATTCCCTTTACCTTTTGTAGACTTATTACATCCCCCGTGGCGATGACCTGGCGGAGATGGGTTGCCGACATGGACGACAGCACAATGCGACTTGTAGAAGCACCTACTCCACTGACGCTCAATAATTCACGAAACATAAATCGTTCTTCTTGATCGAAGAATCCAAATAGAATTTGGGCATCTTCACGTACAACATGGTGGGCAAAAAGGCGAACGCTGGTCTTATCTTTTAATTGCCCGAATGTGTAAAGTGAGATTTGAAGGTGGTAACCTACTCCTCCACAATCGATAGTGACGTCAGTGGGTGAGAGGCCAGCAATTTTACCATTAAAATAATCAAACATGGAGCAAATGTATCTTTTTTAGCTGTTTTAATACCAATTCCAAGTATATTTTAGTTCAAAGCTGCGACGTATTTTTTTGCCAAGACGATTTAAAAAAATTGTTGCATAGCCTTAGTCTACGGAACTATTTTTTTAAGAAGTATTGGTGAAAAAGGACTAGCAGATAGGACGAAAATATACTTGGAGTTGGTATATAATTGGATAACGGAAAAATCTAGACAAAATTTTGACATAATATTTAGAATAAAAGGTAATCTTTGTGGATCATGAAAAACAAATTTATCTTTTCATTGTATGTCTCGATCCTTTTACCCTTCTTTTTTACAGAAGGATGGGCGCAAAATCTTTTTAAAAATCCAGGCTTCGAATCCTATTCTCAATGCCCAAATTATACTTCTCAAATTGATCGTTGTACGGATTGGGATTCAGCGGTAGGTACTGCTGATTTTTATCACTGCGGATATTATGCTAATTCTACGCTTGGCAATTATGGAATTCCAAAATCTGGCGACGGTGTTATTGGATTTGTTTGTGCGCCACCAAGCGTTTGGAGTCCGGGAACATTATGGTATGGAGAAGTAGCCAAGAGCACCTTAATACAAACGATGATTCCGGGAGCGACTTATCAAATTGAATCGAATTGGGTCATTCCCACTACCAACTTGCCTGCCCCGACCAACAATTGTTATTCGATTGGATTTTATTTTTATAAATCCATTCATCCTCCTTATGCTCCTACTAGAGGCTGCGGCAATTACAAACCACAAATTATCATTGATCCGAGTACGGTTTCGGTAAGCAACTATACTTCTTATACGCATACTTTTATTGCCGACAGTTGCTACGATGCCGTTTTTGTTGGCATATTTTGTAATGACAGTACTGAAACACCAAGCTGTTTGCAGAATGCAGATTATGAATATTTTGATGTTGATGATATTCGTTTAACAAAAATTAGTGATGCTCCCATTTATTATAGTGGATTCACTGCAAGTGACCGTATCATTTGTGCTGATGATTGTATTTCTTTTCAAGATACATCCGATGTTACTCGTTACTCGCGCACTTGGTATTTTGAAAACGGGACTCCAGGGATTTCTACTGATAAAAATCCGAGTTCTGTTTGCTACGATGCACCGGGCGATTACGATGTGACCTTGGTTACCGTATTTGAATGTGGAAGTGATTCCATTGTAAAGGACGATTATATTCATGTTGATGAAATTCCAACGGTTGAAATTTCTGCAGATACTTCTATTGTTTGCGTTGGACAAGAAAAAATAATTACCGCAACAGGAGTAGAACCTTTTTATTGGTCGACGGGGGAGATGGGAACATCTATCATTGTGAAACAAACTGGAATTTATTTTGCATCGGCGTCCAATACTTGCGGTGTAGCGGGAGATACTATCGGTATCGACTATGAGAAGTGTCCATGCAATGTTTGGATTCCAAATGCATTTAGTCCGAACACCGATACTAAAAATGAAAATTATAGTATTGTAAGCGATTGCATTTTAGAAGAATTCAATTTACGAATTTACAATCGTTGGGGACAAGAAGTATTTGTTACGAATGATATCACTCAATTTTGGGATGGGCTTTATAAAAACTCTTTAGCGCCTGAAGGCATTTATGTAGCTAAAATAAATTACAAGGGGTATGCAGATGGAAGGCTGAAGGATGAGCAGGTGGTGAGGACAATTATGTTGTTGCGGTAGTAATTGCGAGTCTTACTTTGAAGGATTGA
>JBJXGU010000348.1:0-3966 GCA_046160245.1 Bacteroidia bacterium | reverse complement strand
AATACTTCGCCTCGTTGTTTCGATAATTTAGGTCGACTAATAAATTGTCCTAATTGGTGGGATCCCAATGTGATTAAAAAGAAAACAAAGTCGGGTGATTTTATTATTGTGAAATAATGAAAAACTTACTTCATTCTTTAATCCTTGCCTTGGCAATAAGTATCCCATTGGATACTTATTGCCAAACTTGGATTTGGGGCGACTCCTGTCGCATCGATTTTGTGAATGGAACTGCAGTTGCTTCTAAAGGAATTGTCTCCGGCGAAACATCATCTATACTTCAATTGCCGAATACTTTTTTTTATGCTTCTGCAAAGGAAAAAGATTTGAATATGGTAAATAGTACTTATGCAGGTCGGGTTTTTAAGGGAAATGGAATTAAATTGAACTTAACGACTGGTTTAAAGGTAAGTGGATTTAATGGTCAAACACTATTTGTAATTCCTAAACCAGGTGATTCTACTATTGCTTACGTCTTTCAATCTCTTTTTAATCAAGGGCCACAGCAATTCGCACTTTATACATCTATCATTAATTTGTATGGTAATGGAGGTATAGGTTCTATGGGGCAAATTAACACACCATTGCTACAGGGTGATTTATCGGTTGCTATGAATGTTATAAAACATGGGAATGGTCGCGATTGGTGGATATATATTAAGGAGTGTAATGCAAATTCACAAACTCCATCGAATTTATGGTATCTTTTTTTATTAGATCCAACGGGAATTCACGGACCCTATACTCAAAATATTGGGCAATTTACCTATTCAAACATTGACCAATTGATATTTGATCCGCAAGGTACAAAAGCTATTTACTTAACTGTTGGTGGTTTATTTGATTTGTTCTCAGTAGATCGATGTACTGGATTGTTTTATAATCATCAAATGATAGTTCAAGAATTGAATCCCTCACCTCCAGCAGGTCCTCCAATTAGTTTTACACGAATGGGTGAATTTTCAAGTAATGGTCAATACTTTTATGCATCTGCTGGATATCATATTGGACCATCTACATCATATATATTGCAATTTGATATGTTAGATACGAATATAAGAATGTCTCGAAAAATTATTCATACTTTTTCTTCACAAATTAATGGAGTTTATTATTATCCAGCAGAGTTAAAAAGAGCTCCGGATAATAAAATATATTTGGCTGGTTTTTCTCATTATTTTCCATTTAGTGATACATGCTGTTTCGATACAACGACTATGTATTTAGGTGTTATCAATGCTCCCGATTCACTTGGTTTGGCTTGCAATTTTACTCCTTTTAGTTTTTATTTGGCAGGAAGCCGAACTCATAGATGCCTCCCCGACATGCCCAACTATAACATTGGTGTAGCCCTGGGTAGTGGATGTGATACTTTAGTTGCTACAGGAATGGGTTATGAATTTATAGAGGAAAAAAACAGAATTCAATGTTGGCCTAACCCGGCAAGTTCAGCTTTAAATATTAGGTGGGGTGGCGTAGAGAAAGTGAAGCAGATTTCACTATTTTCAAATACAGGTGAAATGGTTTTAGCATTACCTTGGCAAAGCGAATTTGATGTGATGGAAATTCCAATTCGGTTTTTAACTTCTGGTTTGTATGTGGTAGAATTGCAATTAACGAGCGGCGAAAAATTTAGAAAGAAATTGATGGTGATGAATGAATAATGCAATTCAGTTTATTTTTATTAGCGGATGGGTTGATCCAATAAAACATACTTAAATCGAGCGATCACAGTATGCGCGGGTTCTAAGAAGCGAACACTAGAAGAAGGTTGTTGCTGATTTTCTTTTTCATAGACAAATTCTTCAATTTCTTTTAATATCGGCTGCGCACTAGCTCCTTCCATGACCCAAAATTCAGAGCGAATTTTACGTCCTTCGTTGTAAAAATAAACGTACGTAACACAATTATCCGCACTGTAGCATGTTGAATTACTTAACTCATTTCCTTGTTCATCATATTGAATGATTTGTCGTGAACTAGGATTGGGATCTCTTTTGAAAAACCATTCAATCATAAAATTGTTGGGCTTGGAAGTAGGTGTACGCTTAAAAGTGTAGAGTAGTTTTCGTTGGATATCAATCAACGAATCGGTATGCCATGAACCGGTTGAGTCCGAATAAATATAATTCGATTTGGTATGAGTGCCTTCACCATTTCGATGTCTTTTTTCTACCAATACATTTTTTTTATCGTAGATGTATTCTACAGATGATTTTTGTTCGCCCCATTTTTGTTTATATAAGAGTTGTCGGTTGGCATTAAAATCTTCAATACTGACGGTGTCGCACTTTTCAAATTTTTCAGTACAGTGCAAAGTCATAACGGTATATTGAGCTAACGCGGTTGCTCTGTGGAGTAAATGAATTAAAATGATGAGGCAAATAATTTTAATTGCGGAGTAGCGAATGTTCATAGTGAAGAATGTAAAGTCAAAGATAAGCTCATTTTTTATTTATTGGATGAAGTGCGAAAACCAACCCTTTCATAAATATTTTCCTGTAATTTTGCAAAAATAACTCCACTCGTCCAGATTGTTACATCCAAAGACCATTCGTATTCAAGATTTTATTTATCATTTGCCTGATGAATCTATCGCCAAATTCCCATTGGAGAATCGCGATGATGCCAAATTATTGGTGTATAGAGACGGGGAAATTCGAAAAGAAATTTTTAAAAACCTGAATGAACAGTTGCCGACTAATGCATTGTTGATTTTTAATGATTCAAAGGTAATCCATGCACGTATTTTATTCCGCATTTCTGAAACGATTCAAATCGAATGTTTTTGTTTGGAACCTGCGAATGGAATGGCAGCGGCAGACTCCTTTTCTCAAAAAGGTCCCGTACGTTGGACCTGCATGGTAGGAATGGCGCGTAAATGGAAGTCTGAAAAAATTGTAAAGTCTTTTTCTGGAAAGGAGGGAGATGGAATTTTTATAGCGACGAAGATCTCGAATGAAGGAAGAGATTATTTAATCGAGTTCGATTGGGATAATAAGAATTATACTTTTTCGGAAGTCCTTGAAATGGTTGGTGATTTACCAATCCCACCTTATTTGAATAGAGCTGCTCGACCCGAAGATGAAGTGCGTTACAATACAGTGTACGCAGGAGCGGAAGGTTCGGTAGCAGCACCAACGGCCGGACTTCATTTTACGGATTCAATCCTTGAAAAACTGAAGGGCAGTGGAAAGGAATTAGCATATGTTACTTTGCATGTAGGCGCTGGTACTTTTTTACCTGTGAAAAGTGCTACTATGGAAGGTCACGAAATGCATGCAGAGCGAATAGACGTGAGCTTACAAACCATTGCGCAGATGGCGAAAGAGTTAGAGCGTCGACCTGTTGTTACGGTGGGAACTACTTCTACAAGAACCATCGAAAGTTTGTATTGGCTGGGTTGCAGATGGATGAAAGAGGGTAGGGGCGAAGACCTGTTTTTTGTGAATCAATGGGAACCCTACGAGTATAACGTTGATGAATTACCGTCATCAGTCATGGTGTTTTCTTTTTTGGAGAAGTGGATGAATGAAAATAATCTAGAAAGTATCTCAGGTTATACACGCTTAATAATTGCACCTGGATATAAGTTTCGAGTAGTGGATGCCCTTATCACCAATTTCCATCAACCCGGATCAACCTTACTATTATTGGTTGCAGCTTTGGTAGGAGATGATTGGAGAAAAATATATGATTTTGCACTCACCAACAACTTTCGTTTTTTAAGCTACGGAGACTCGTCGTTACTCTATAGGTAATTAAGAATTAAGAATTGTGAATTAAGAATTGTGAATTGTGAATTGTGTCCGATAGCTATCGTATAAGCGTCAGGCTAATTTTTGGTTTAAAGAATTGTTTTCAGAAATATTAAGGGTCGAAAACTTAGAGTGTAGGGGCGCATTGCAATGCGTCCCTACAAGAATTCACCCCCGTAATATTGCCCGCCCGCCCAAAAATTGGCGT
>JBJXGU010000347.1:0-19512 GCA_046160245.1 Bacteroidia bacterium | reverse complement strand
GGGAAGACGGGCTAAAAAATAAATTTTTATAGGATAATTTAATATGATAATGCGGAATTCAACAACCGTTTTGGATTCCGCATTATATTAGAATTGAAAAACGCCCCTATTTATAATTAATTTTTCCTAAATTTGAATCATGAAAAAATTTATTCTTTGTCTTGGCATAGTAGCCCTTGTTCTTGGAGTGAACGCCTGTAAATCAGAAAAGGAAAAAGAAGAAGCTTGTGCTCCTGAATCTTTAAACCCAAACGGCGATAGTGAATTGGCCTTGTTGATGCGCGACATGGCTAAGCTATGTGAAGACAACGCCATCGCGCTACGTGAAGGAAAGGAATTAGCTCCCTACAAAGAAGAGTTTACTGCCATGAAAAAAGCAGAGCGTACTATGAAAGATTTTGATGAAACTTTTTTTCAAGGAATGTCAGATAAATATTTATCCGATATGCAGAAATTATACGAAGCAAAACCAGAAGATCGAATCGCTTTGCATAATAATGTGGTGGAATCTTGTCAAGCTTGTCACAATCAAATTTGCCCAGGACCTTTGAAGCGAATTGATAAGATGTTGGTAAAGCTTTAGGATATCTCTAAGGCCATTTATAAATAGTTAATAAATCAAATAATCAAAATTATTTTTCCGCTAATAATATATTTTCATTCTCACTGAATTATATATTAAACAAATGAGCAAGCTCAGTCTCATCTGAAATAATAAAATTCGGTTTTTTTAATTAAAATTGTAGTCCTAATTTACTTGTTACTTTCTTTTGCGTGAAAAGAAAGTAACCAAAGAAAGCACGCCACGCAACACCAACCCATTTTTGCAGTTTCTGCTTTCTACTTTCTTTCGCAACCACTGAACAATCTTTTGTGCTATTCCTTTTCTTCATCGGTACAGCAAAAATCGGTTCGCACTGTTGCGTGGACAACCTCCGCACTGTTCCGAACGAAATTGTTTTTCATAATATTTATTGATCGAAAAATGATCCTATATGTGGCTACTTAATTGAACTACATATTATATATAATTGGATTAAAAACCCCGGATACTTCGTTTTAACTTGTCTGCGAGGTTTTTTTTAGATGCCCTTTTATTTTCCATCCTGGATTAAGGCTCGAAATCCAGACTGATGGAATTCATACAAAATCTTTTACCAGTAGGAGGTGGACCGTCGTCAAAAATATGTCCGAGGTGAGAATCACATCTTCCACATAAAACTTCGGTGCGAATCATACCATAAGTTTTGTCTGATTTGTAAATAACAGAAGTAGGTCGCACACTTTCGTAAAAGCTAGGCCATCCGCATCCCGATGCAAACTTTGAATCGGATTTGAAGAGATGATTACCACAAGCAGCGCAATAGTAATTTCCGATACCTTCGTAGTCCCAGTACTTACCCAAGAAAGCTCGCTCTGTGTTGGCATGTCGTGCAATTTCATAAACATCTTCAGGTAATATTTTTTTCCACACTTCATCCGATAAAACGAGTTTTGTGGTGTCAGTTCTGGAATAATAAGGATGGTGTCCGGGAGTTGGATTCATAATGGTCGCTTGTTGTGTTTGGGGTGCCGTAACCGCTTTTTCAGATTGACCAGCACATTGCGTAAAACTAATAGCAATTAAGGTAAGGGGGAGAAGAAATGTTTTCATTTATTGTATAAACGTGCCGGAGGGCGTTTTGTTATTTAAAGTGTTCTAATTAATTCAAAATTCACATGATTCAGTTCTCTCTGTACAATTCGAAGATATATACTATTCGATTATACTTGATCGAAATTATGGTTTAATTGAACTTACGTTATATTTTCAGTTTCAGATTTATTTTGAAATTTTAATCATCAATTACAATATGGTTTAATTTTCATTCAATAATTGTCTAACTTTATATCCATATCCAATAACCCATGCGTCACCTCCTCCTACTTTTCATTTTATTCACGACGACTGTTAATGCTCAATACACGGATCGTTATTGGGCATTTGGTGATAGTGCTGGTATAGATTTTAAAAACTTAGCGAATCCTCAACCTGCAAACAGCGTACTACGAGTAAGAGGTTCTTGTGCCAGTATTTGTGATAGCGCAGGTGATCTGTTGTTTTATTGCGGAAGTCCAAATTGGCAACAATGGTTAACACCAAATGGTATCGTGACCGATGGTTATGTGATAAATAAAAATCATCAAACCATGTTTAGTGGTGATTCACTTGTTGGTTCACTTTGGTATCAAGAAATGGTAATCGTTCCCATGCCCGAAAGCGACAGCTTATTTTATATTTTTAGTTCGGGGGTTTTGGGAGTTGAAGGATTGTTCTACTCAATAGTAGATATATCGTTTAATGGTGGTCAAGGTAAGGTGATACAAAAAAATGTTCAACTAAGCACAGATAGCATCTGTGATGGAATTACAGCAGTACGACATGGAAACGGAAGGGATTGGTGGGTAGTGGTCAGAAGCTGGAAGACTTACCCGGTGAATGATATTACCGTGTATTTAATTAGTCCATCAGGGGTAACTGCTTTCCCAACGCAGCTAATTGGGGCAACAACCGCTTTTGATAGTTTTAATAGATTAAAATTTAATTTAGATGGTAATCATCTGTATAATGTTACAGAGGCAGGTATCCTGCAGCGAATGGATTTTGATCGTTGTACTGGAATTTTATCAAATTTATTAATTTATTCAGGATTGGGTGGTCCTTATTTTAGAATTTGGGGTTTCGAAGTATCCCCAGACGAAAGTAAGTTGTATACAACACTGATCTACCAAACAGCGAATCAGGATACCGGATATATATTGCAGTTCGATCTAAACGCTCCTAATTTTTTAGCAAGTGTGGATACACTCGGTACATACTCTTCTTATGATATACCAGGACTTTTAGAACTTGGACCAGATGGGAAAATTTATGTGAGTATAACATACGCATTTCCTGACACTTGTTTTGATTATTTATATTGTTATGGAACTGTTAGTATGACTAACTCAAATTTATCAGTAATCAATTCTCCGGATAGCACAGGAGCCGCATGCAATTTTCAGCCATTCTCATTTAATCTGGGTGGTCATAAAACATATTGGGGTCTTCCCAATAACCACAACTATGAACTGGGCGCTTGGGTGGGGTCACCGTGTGATACGCTATCCGTTGGAATTAATGAAATATTCCCTAAAAAGGGAACTCTGAAAATTTATTACAACAAAGAGTGGCAAAGTATTTTTGTTAATGCTGAAGAGTTAAAGGGGCGTTCGGGTTCCCTGCAAATTTTTAATAGCAGCGGGCAGCTAATTTATGATACCAAAGCGAATATTGATGGTGGGTATTATTCATCGAGTAGTTTGTTTTCGTATCCGTCCAATGGGGTATATATTGTTAGATTACAAACCGACAAAGAAGTCCTCACTGGTAAATTTGTGAAGTGGTAGTTTTATTCCAAGGGATTTCTTTTGGTAACTATTTCTGAATCTTACCAATATCAATAGCTAAAACTTTGTATTCAGAAGTTTCCTCGAAACTAATTTATTTTAACTAGTTCGCTAAAAATCAGTATAAAACATATTTTTCCTGATAGATGAGACCTTTATTCCAAATTTTGGAATCAGGATTTTATTAACTATTTTGCAGGAAAGGAAGGGAATACAATTAACCCTAAAAATGATTAATACTTGATCTTTAATAGCTTCAAGAGAAATCATTTACTTTTTCACGGGTTATATGTTGATAAAGGAGGTCAAACTCCTGGATTTTATCAACCCCCTTGAAATAACTTTGAAATCGACGGTTGAATTTTCCGAATTTTGCACCCGTATTTGTAAAAGACAATAGAGAACTAAGAAATGGCGAAGAAGCAAGCAACATTAGATCACAACTACACAGAGGATAGTATTCAGTCGCTCGATTGGAAGGAACATATTCGGCTGCGTCCCGGTATGTATATCGGCAAGCTAGGTGATGGGTCCGCAAAGGATGATGGTATTTACGTGCTGATTAAGGAAGTTATCGATAATTGTATCGATGAATATGTGATGGGTTATGGAAAGACAATCGAGATTGAAGTGCGTGATGGTAAGGTAAGAGTGCGCGATTACGGTCGAGGAATTCCACTGGGTAAAGTAGTGGAATGTGTGAGTAAAATTAATACCGGTGGTAAATACGATAGTCAGGCGTTTCAAAAATCAGTTGGATTGAATGGTGTAGGAACGAAGGCCGTGAATGCGTTGTCCAGTTATTTCCGAGTGCAAAGTATTCGAAATGGTAAAACAACTTGGGCTGAATTTGAACGTGGTGTTTTATCTAAGGAAAAGAATAATCAGAATACGGATTTAGATGATGGTACGGAAGTGACTTTCCAACCCGACGGAGATATCTTTTTGGATTATGAATTCCGCTTGGATTTTATAGAGCCGATGATCAGAAATTATACCTACTTGAACGTAGGCTTGAAGATGATCGTGAATGGAAAGGAATTCATGAGTGAGAATGGATTGTTGGATTTGTTGAATGCGAATATCAGTGATGAAGCGTTGTACAATGTAATCCATATCAAAGGCGATGATATTGAAGTGGCCTTTACACATACCACCACTTACGGAGAAGATTATTATAGTTTCGTAAACGGTCAGCACACTACACAAGGTGGAACACATCTCGCCGCTTTCCGTGAAGCCATTGTAAAAACGGCACGCGATTTTTACGGAAAAGATTTTGATCCGAGTGACGTGCGTACTTCTATCACCGCAGCAGTCAGCATTCGCATTCAAGAACCCGTTTTTGAATCGCAAACGAAAACGAAGTTAGGTTCTCAAAATACGTATCCCGGTGGACCTTCTCTCCGAAACTGGATCAATGAATTTGTATCAAAATATTTAGATAATTTTTTGCATAAGAATCCAGAAACGGCTGAAGCTTGGAAGAAAAAAATCTTGCAAAGTGAAAGAGAGAGAAAGGAAATTGCTGGAATTAAAAAGTTAGCCAACGAACGTGCAAAGAAAGCAAATCTTCACAATAAAAAGTTGCGCGATTGCAGAGTGCATTTTCCGGATTTAAAAAATCCACAACGATTGGATTCTACCTTGTTCATTACCGAGGGAGATTCTGCATCCGGATCCATCACCATTGCGCGCGATGTAAATACACAAGCGGTATTTAGTTTGAAGGGAAAGCCACTGAATTGTTTTGGACTGACTAAGAAAATCGTTTATGAAAACGAAGAATTTAATCTCGTGCAAAATGCATTGGACATTGAAGATTCCATCGAGAACTTGCGTTACAACCGAATCGTAATCGCTACCGATGCCGATGTGGATGGAATGCATATTCGTTTGTTGTTGTTGACGTTCTTCTTGCAATTTTTCCCCGATTTGGTGAAGAATGGTCACGTGTATATTTTGCAAACACCATTGTTCCGTGTGCGAAATAAAAAGGAAACCATTTATTGTTATTCTGATTTAGAAAGGCAAATTGCCATTCAAAAGTTAGGAGCGAAGCCTGAAATCACGCGATTTAAAGGATTAGGAGAAATTTCTCCTGATGAGTTTAAAGCATTTATCGGAAGAAAAATGCGTTTGGATCCTGTGACCTTAGCTGGTGAAACTTCTTTGCATGGTTTATTGGATTATTACATGGGTAAAAATACGCCCGAGCGTCAAGATTTCATCATCAATAATTTGAAAGTTGAATTGGAATTGGAACCACAAGATGAAAATGAATCGTTAGTAGAAATTCAACCTACAGCAATAGCCGTTTAATTTTTTGAGATCGATTAATCGTTAATTAGAGAAAGAAATTTAATGTCAGAAAAGATAATCCCCGTAAATGGAAACGGAAATGGTCCCGACAAACACCACGGAAAGGTGTCGACCATGTATGAGAGTTGGTTTTTAGAATATGCGTCCTATGTAATTTTAGAGCGCGCGGTGCCGTATTTGGACGATGGTTTAAAGCCCGTTCAACGTCGTGTATTGCATTCGATGTGGGAGTTGGAAGATGGTCGCTACAATAAGGTAGCTAACGTCATCGGACATACGATGAAGTATCATCCGCATGGCGACGTGAGTATTGGTGATGCGATGGTGCAAATGGGTCAGAAAAATTTACTGATCGATACACAGGGAAACTGGGGAAATATTCACACGGTGATAGCGCAGCCGCTTTCCGTTATATTGAAGCGCGTTTAAGTAAGTTTGGATTGGAAGTAGTTTTTAATCCAAAGACGAGTATTTGGCAAAGCTCTTATGATGGAAGAAATAAAGAGCCCATTACCTTGCCTGTGAAATTTCCGTTGGTGTTGGCTCATGGAGTGGAAGGAATTGCCGTTGGATTAGCTTGTAAAATATTACCACATAATTTTTGTGAGTTGATTGAAGCTTCCATTGATTCAATCAAAGGAAAAAAAGTAGATTTAGTTCCTGATTTTGCATCGGGCGGTGTTGCCGATTTTTCAAAATACAACGAAGGATTACGAGGTGGAAGAATTCGTGTTCGTGCTGTCATTGAAAAATCAAGTAAGAAGGCATTGGTAATTCGTGAAATTCCTTTTGGAACTACAACTTCTTCTGTCATTGATTCGATTCTTGCAGCAAATGACAAAGGTAAAATCAAAGTAAAAAAGGTAGAAGATAATACCTCTTCAAGTGTTGAAATTGTCATTCATTTGCATCCCGACTCTTCAGAAGATATTGATAAAACGATTGAAGCGTTGTATGCATTCACAGCATGCGAAGTGAGTATTTCGCCGAATGCATGTGTGATTGTGGATGGAAAGCCGCTGTTCCTTTCGGTAAATGAAATGTTACGATTGAGTGCTTTAAATACACAGGAACTGTTGCGTCGTGAATTACAAATTCGTCTCGCTGAGTTAGAAGAAGATTGGCATTTTAGTTCGTTAGAAAAAATATTCATAGAGAAGAGAATCTATCGCAACATCGAAGAATGTGAGACGTGGGAAGAAGTAATTGATTCTATCCACAAAGGGTTAAAACCTTATAAGAAAAAGTTCTTCCGTGAAATTACGGACGAAGATGTAGCCCGACTCACCGAAATTAAAATCAAGAGAATTTCTAAGTTCGATTCGTTTAAAGCGGATGAACATATCAAAGGTGTTGACGAAGAAATGTTATCGGTTCGTCACGATTTAGAAAATATTAAAACGTATGCAGTAAACTACTTCAAAAATTTATTGAAGAAATATGGCAAAGGAAGAGAGCGAAGAACACAAATTGATGAGTTCGAAGCGATCGTTGCCTCTAAAGTGGTTATCAATAATGCGAAGCTGTATGTAAATAGAGCAGAAGGATTTATTGGAAAAGGATTGAAGAAAGACGACTTCGTTTGTGATTGCTCTGATATCGATGATATCATTACCATCACGGCTGACGGTAAATTGATGGTATCACGCATTTCAGAAAAGGCATTTGTTGGAAAAGATATTATTCAAGTCAATGTTTTCCGAAAGGATGAAGAGGAAAATATCGTTTACAATTTAGTTTATTTGGACGGTCCAAAAGGTGCTGTGATGATGAAGCGATTTAAAGTGGGTGGAATTACTCGTGATAAAGCTTATGATTTAACCAAGGGAACTCCTGGAAGCAAAGTATTGTATCTCGAGTTGAGCGGACCTGATGATGGACCAACGGTAATCGTGAAGTTAAAACCAAAACCGAAGTTGAGAAATTTAGAGTCGGTAATTCATTTCGGAAGTCAGTTGATTAAAGCAAGAGGTGCGCAAGGAAATGTGATTACGAAGTTTCCTATTCTGAAAGTGTTGCCTGCAACGTTAGATCAAGAAAAATTATTGAGAAAAAAACAACCCGAATTGTTTGAGCCGGCTCCTAAACAAGATCGCTCACAAACTTCGTTAGAATTATAATTATACCATTTATACATAGTGTGTAATACAATTATTTATATATAAATGGAGGTATTATTCAAGCCATAAATTTTAATAAAGAGGAATTTCGTTCGGTAAGGCGCGGATATCGTCCAGGCAACAGCGCGAACCGATTTTTGCTAAACCGATGAAGTAAAGAGATAGCACAAAAGATTGTTCAGTGGTTGCGAAAGAAAATAGAAAGCAGAAACCGCAAAAATTGGTTGGTGTTGGGTGGCGTGCTTTCTTTGGTTACTTTCTTTTCACGTAAAAGAAAGTAACAAGTAGAAACGGACTAGAATCTTAATTTAAAACTAAAATTTATTTAACTGATGTCCGAAGAACCAAATCAATCTAATTTATGTAATATATATTAAGTACAAGTCAATGTAAGTGCTAAACTTGGAAAAAATATAATTATAATTTTAGGCTATTTATTACTTATAAATGATATAATTAATAATATTAATCAAGAAGGGACCTATTGCAACTATCGGTCTTTTTTTTACTACTTACATGGAAAAAATACACTCATACATTTACACGTCATTGCAATTGGTTGAAGACTACCAAGGCGATGTTCCCTTCAGTATTTATTTAAAAAATCACTTTCGTCAGCATAAAAAATTTGGATCTCGAGATCGCCGTTGGATCAAGAATATTTGTTTCGCTTGGTTTCGTTCTGGTGGATTGTTTTCCGATTTTAATACAATGAATCGAATGTTATGTTCATTTTATCTGGTCCAAGTAGAATCCGATCCTAGATCGAATGATATCATTTTGTCAGGTGGAGATGTATACAAGGATATTAATTTTGAACTTTCAATTCCCGAAAAATTAGATTGGATCGATGCGAACATTGGAAAAGTGAATCGTGAGAATAGAATTCCATTGAGCATGGATTATACTTCCGAACTTTCTGTTGAAGAGTATTTAAGTGGATTGTGGCTCCAACCTAAAGTTTGGTTGAGAGTGCGGAGTCAAAAGATGGAGCAAGTGCAAAAAATTTTGATTAAAGAAGGAATCATTTTTCAAACACATGATCAGTTACCAAACGCTTTGCAATTAGAGCAAGGAGTTTCCCTCGAGAAACTAAATTTTGTTGAAAAGGGATTTGCTGAAGTGCAAGATTTGTCGTCGCAAAAAACGATGGAATTAATACCAGCAAAATCAGGCGAGCGTTGGTACGATGCCTGCGCAGCTTCAGGTGGAAAGAGTTTGATGTTGATGGATGCAGTAGAAGGAGTACAACTCACCGTAAGTGATAATCGCGAATCCATCCTCGTCAATTTAAAGGAACGTTTTCGTCGAAATGGGATTCGAAATTATACTTCTTTCGTGACTGATTTAACGAATTGGAGTTCTGAACATCCTAATACAAAATTGTATGATGGAATTATTGCGGATGTTCCCTGTAGTGGATCGGGCACATGGGCAAGATCGCCAGAGCAAATGTGTTATTTGAGCGAAGAGAAATTGAAAAATTATATTTCACTTCAAGATAAAATTACCGCTCGACTCTGTGCTCTATTAAAACCCGGAGGCAAACTCGTGTATATTACTTGTTCTGTTTTTAAATTAGAAAATGAGGATCGAGTGGAAGCTTTGGAAAAAAATCAGGAAATGAAATGCATAGAATCTAAATTATATCAAGGTACTTGGGAAGGTGCCGATACATTATTCGTTGCGTTGTTGGAGAAAAAGTAAAGGGCTACGATTGCAGCCCTTTACCTATTTTTTGTTGCATAAGCTTATCTTAACGTCAATGAATTTACGGCCGATAAATATCCATCAATATAGATTTCGATCATATAAGTTCCCGATGTGAAAACTCGATCTTCTTCGGTCCAGTCGATGCAAATGGATTCTTTTTCGTTTTTGTATTCGATGGTTTTCGAAGTAGTGAATAATAAATCTTCGTTTGTATCTGCTTTCTTGAAACTATTGCTTCCTTCGGTTCTGTTCCCAACAATTTTTCCGCCTGGCTCAATGATGCGCATATACACCGTTTTCTCTCCTGTTTTAGCAATTTTATTTTCTAAAACGGTAAAACAAGATTCGATTTTATTGGTTCGTTTCGCCATCGCTGTAGTGGTGAACTTGTCATTATTTCTTTTCTTGTAACTTGTAACAGTAAGGTATTCCGATTTTAAAACGGAGGCTTTCGAAACGGTGTTTTCCAAATTTTTGGTAAGCTGCTCCACCGTGCTTGTCAATTCATTTTTCTCCTTTTTCAACGTCTCATTTTCTACTAATAAGGCGTCAATACGCTCTAAATATTCATCGCGCATTTTTTTCAATTCCTGCATTTCAGCTTGCAATTGTTTGTTCAATTTTGAAGAGTTCTTCTCATTCTTCATCAGTTTAGCAATTTTCGCCTTTTGCTCGTCAACTTTTGAATTTGCCTCTAATAATAAACTGTCGAGACGAGAATTAATTCCTTTGTACAGATTTAACTCCGTATAAGTATCATTTAATTCTTTCTCGATGTCGAGGTTAGCAGTGATCAGTCCTTCTTTTTCGACGCGATGACTTTCTGCCATATCCGTTTTACTCGAATACAACCAAGCATTGAGTCCGAGAGAAGCAATTAATACTATTATTAAAATTTTATTAGTATTGTTTCCTTTTGATGGTTGTTCATTCATGATGTTGTGTTTTATAGTTTAAATGAATTCTTAATTTATAAAGTAAAATATAGTTAATTTGAATTTTTAGAACAATTAAATCAGTTGATCAAAATGGAAATCTTGCCAAAGGCGTAATTTCTTGACCACAAAAATCATTATTTAGATATTTATAATATCCATAAACCGCAATCATACCCGCATTGTCAGTGCAATATTCAAACGAAGGTATGTGAATTTTCCAATTATTTTGCACTCCTAACGCTAATAATGTTTCTCGAAGTGAGGAATTAGCAGATACTCCACCGGCTAAGGCGATTTCTGTTATTCCAGTTTGTTGGATGGCAGCTTGTAATTTTTCCATGAGAATGCTTACAATCGTGAATTGAACACTTGCGCAAACATCCGCCATTTTATCTCCTGGAAAGTTGGGATCCTTTTGTTTCTCTTTTTGTAAAAAATACAGAACAGCTGTTTTCAAACCGCTAAAGCTAAAGTTTAGGTCTGGGGCATGGGGATGTGGGAATTTATAAGTTTTTGGATTTCCAGTTCTAGCCATCTTATCGAGCATTGGTCCGCCTGGATATTCAAGACCCAACATTTTAGCCACCTTGTCAAAAGCTTCTCCTGCGGCATCATCGATGGTTTGCCCCAGTATTTTCATCTCTAAAAACCCATCTACCTGAACCAATTGTGTATGCCCACCCGAAACCGTTAAACAGAGGAAAGGAAAATTGGGTTTTCGCAATTCCTCCCCTTCTGAATGTGCAAAATTGGCAATGATATGAGCCTGCATATGGTTCACTTCAATGAGGGGAATATGAAGAGATAATGCCATGGCTTTGGCAAAGGATGTTCCCACCAGCAAGGAGCCAATCAACCCTGGACCACGGGTAAAAGCGATGGCGCTGAGAGCAGATTTTGATATTTTTGCCTCTTGAATGGCCGCTTCAACAACAGGAATAATTTGCTGCTGATGTGCTCTTGAAGCTAGCTCCGGAACCACACCGCCGTACTGCGCATGTACGATTTGCGTATGAACTACGTTGGATAAAATAACCCCATCTTTAGAAATGGATGCTGCCGTTTCATCACAAGAGGATTCAATCCCTAGTATATACACATTGCTATTGTTCATAATACATTCACAAAGATAAACTATCATTACCAATATGTTATAGTTTGGTACATTCGATAAAATACACCCAAAAATCAAGGAATTATCCGTCGCTTTAGAAACATACTGATTGTCGTACTGAGTCTTATCCTATTATTTTCTATAGGATTAAGATTGGTATTGAAAGTGCCAAACGTTCAAACCTGGTTGGTACAAAAGGCGGCTGCTTATCTCAGTGCACAATTAAATGTAAGGGTGGAAGTGTCGAAAGTCGACATCCAACTATTTAGAAAAGTTATTTTACAAGATGTATTTATTCAGGATCAACAATTGGATACACTGGTTTTTATTCCTTCTTTAGATGTGAGCATCGGTCGATTTAAATTTAAGGAAAGGCAATTTGTTTTGTCGGAATTGAATTTGAAAAATGCCAGAATAGGCATTAAGCATTATAAGGAGCCTCGTGAATATAATATGCAATTTTTAATAGATTATTTTTCATCATCAGAAAAAGATACCACGCCATCAGCTCCTTGGAAGGTGAAAGCTAATAAAATAGTTCTCGAAAATTGCTATTTGACTTACCAGGATTTAAAATACATCGATGTCGATCATGGTATTGATTGGGAAGACATCAGTCTTAAAAAATTAAATCTTGAATTGGAAGATGTGATCCCTGATGGCGATACACTTCATTTTGAGATGAGAAATATTTCATTTGTTGAGAAGAGTGGATTCAAAGTGAATCAATTTTCAACGCATGGTCGTATTCAACCTGGACAAATGGCATTTTCGAATTTAAATGCGAAAACGGATAAAAGTGAATTGAATGCAAATGTTACTTTTGATTTTAATTCCTTGGATGATTTTCAGAATTTCATTTCGGATGTTAAATGGAAAGGCAATTTTCAAAAGTCGAAAGTCGATTTTTATGATCTTTCGTTTTTTGCAAAAGAATTAATGCACATCAATCGCCATGTCGAAATTGAAGGTGATTTCGCTGGGACTGTCGATAGATTTAAGGGCAAAAATGTAGTGATGAGTTATGGAGAGGATACGTACTTAAAAGGGAAGGTGAGCATGACGGGTTTGCCCGATTTTTTTGAAACTTATATTGAAGTGAACGTAGAGGAACTCAGTTTTAGCAAGAAGGACATAGAAACAATACCCTTATTTCCCTTCGATAGTCTGAAAATGGTAAGTATCCCCGATCAAATTGCGAAATTGGGAGTCGTAAAATTTAAAGGGAATTTCAATGGATTTTATAATGATTTTGTTGCGTATGGAAATATCAATACGGATCTTGGATTTATTAGCTCCGATTTGAATCTCAAATTAGGAAATGTTGATAAGCAAACCACTTATAAAGGGAATTTGCGATTAAATAATTTTGATGTCGGAACCTTTGCGGGTGTTTCAGATCTCTTAGGAAGAGTAACACTTAAAACCAAGGTAGAAGGTAGAGGCTTTGACTTGAAGAATATTAATGCTAATATAGAAGGAGACATTGCGAGTTTGGAATTTTATAAATACAACTATTCTAATATGAATTTGAATGGTCATTTCGAAAACAAATTGTTTACAGGAGAACTATTGGTCAATGACCCACATCTAAATCTTGATTTCGAAGGAGCTATTGATTTCACCAAAGAACTTCCTGCTTTTAATTTCAACTCTTCTATTCGAAAGATGGACTTGACAACACTTAAATTATTGAAAAGAGATATGCCTGCCAGTGTAAAGACCGAGTTAAACATCAGTTTTGTGGGAAGTAATATTGATAATGCACAAGGAACTATTGAAGCTCGCGATTTTGTTTATACGGAAGGTGAAAAAGCGATTCATGCCGATCAAATATTTTTTGAATCTAAATTGGGCGAGTGGAGAGAGTTCTCTTTAGTTTCTGATTTTGCTGATGCAACTATTTCAGGTGATTATAGTTTTTCACTACTACCACAAACCATTCGACATTTTGTGGCTACTTATTTACCCGCTTTGTTAGAAGAAAACAGTGTTCGTCCTGTCGCGCAATCTATCAATTTTAAAGCGGTTTTGAAAAAAACGAATGAGATTACACAGCTGTTCATCCCTGAATTAACGGTAGCTCCAGGAACTACCTTAGAAGGAACTATTAATTCGACGTTAAATCAAGTTTCACTTAAAGTGAAGTCAGAATCGTTTGATTATGTACCACTCCAATTCGATGAGGTTACTGTGGAAGGTCAAACTAATGGATTGAATTTTGAATTTGAAAGTTCATTCGGGGAAATTTTCTTCAGTGATAGTGTAAAATTAAAGTCCGTAGGTTTAAATGGTTTTACTAATAAAGATACTGCAAGTGTGCTGGTTCGATTTAGCGGACAAGATACTTTAGCCAACAGAGCTTCGTGTTATATTAATGCCGGATTTTTGAAGACTGGATATACCGTGATAAAGCTTATTCCGGAGCAACTCCTCTTGAATGGAAAGAGTTGGGATCTGAATGAATCGAATTACATCTTAGCGGATAGTACAGGATTTTTGTTTAGTGATTTTAACTTTACAAGTGATAATCAAAAAATTGCTCTCAATGGAATTGCAGGAATAGACACCACTGCAAAATTGAATCTTGATTTTACAAATTTCGAGGTAAGTCAAACCAATGATTTTTTAAGCGTGTATGATGTGCAAGTGGGAGGAGTCATGAATGGTTCGGCTGAGTTGGTCGGACTGATGGGAAAGCCAGCTTTTAACTCAAATATGTCTATTGAAAATATGAGATGGTTTAATGATACTTTAGGTAATGCTGAGTTCATAACTGTATGGGATAGCCGTGAACAAAAGATAAAAGTGAATGGATCCGTTACACATGGCGGAGATAAGAATATTTTAATTGAAGGAACTTACTTGATCAAAGAAAAGGATGATGTATTAGATTTTACCGCTAAGCTGAATAAAACGTATGTCCATTCTTTTAGTCATTATTTAGATGGATTAGCTTCTGAGATTGGGGGAATAGCGAGTGGTGAAATCTATTTAAAAGGAACCGCAAAAAAGCCTGAATTAACGGGTAAAGTTTTTTTGCAAAAAATTGGATTTAAAATAGATTATTTAAATACCAATTATTCTTTTTCCACTGAAGTAGATATTTTAAAAGACCGATTTAAATTTAAAAATATTGTCTTGTATGATATAAAAGGTAATCAGTCGATGGTGAATGGAATGATTCGACACGATCATCTTAAAAATTTTTATTTTGATATCGATATTAATGCAAAAAAGGCCCAAGTTTTAAATACGGGTCCAGCAGATAATGAATTGTTTTATGGAACGGCATACGCCAGTGGAAACGTGAGCATCAACGGATATCTAGATTATATGATCATGGATATTGGCTTGAAATCAGAAAAAGGAACTAAAATCAATATTCCACTCAGTAATCCCGATGAATTAAGTAAGAGTGGATTTATTAATTTCATTAATAAAAGTACGGATACCATCAATATAGAAAAGGAAGTAGATTTTTCAGGAATTGAAATGAACATGGTTTTTGATGTTACCCAAGACGCTGAAATGTTTTTGATTTTTGATTCTAAAATTGGAGATGTTATTCAAGGAAGAGGAGATGGAACCATCACCATGACTTTAAGTCCATCAGAAGATTTAAAAATGTATGGTAATTATAAAATTGCGGAAGGGAAATATTTATTCACGATGCAAAATATCATCAACAAACCATTTTATATTTTAGAGGGAGGATTTATCGATTGGCAAGGGGATCCGTACGATGCTATTGTGGATATCGAAGCAAGTTATAAGCTTCGCGCTACCTTGTATGATTTGTTTCAAGATAGTAGTTTTAGAAAATTGGTGCCTGTTGAATTGAACCTTCGTCTAACGGAAAAACTCTTTAATCCAAATATTACTTTTAACATTAAAGTGCTGAACGTAGATCCTACAATTGAAAATCAGGTTAAACGATTAATCAATACAGAAGAAGAAAAGTACCGTCAAGCCGTTTCTTTAATCGTGATGCGACGATTTACATCGCCCAGTGAATTGTCGAATCGTGCTATTGTAAATACCTCATCGGTAGTAGGTGTAAATGCCTATGAAATGTTAAGCAATCAACTCAGCAATTGGGCGTCGCAAATCAGTAAACAAGTTAACGTTGGGGTGAATTATCGGCCCGGAGATGCATTGACGAGTGAAGAATTAGAAGTTGCCTTGTCAACAAGTTTGTTCAATGATCGAGTTACGATCGATGGAAACGTAGGTGTTGCCAATTCTACCACTTCCACAGCCAATCAGAATACGTCGAATCTGGTGGGTGATTTTGCGGTTGAGGTAAAAGCGAATAAAGAAGGAAATGTTCGACTAAAAGCCTTCAATCGATCCAATAATAATTCATTGATTAACAATATCAACTCTCCTTATACACAAGGCGTCGGAGTTTTTTATAGTATTGAGTTTAACAATTTTTCTGAATTGTCTAAGAAATTTCGAGATTTGTTTAGGTCCAAGTCAAAGAAAAAAATGGTCCCAGAAAAGACAATTGATTCGACACCAATTATCAATTAGATTTTTTTGTAGCGTGGGGGAGATTCGAACTCCCGACCTCAGCATTATGAGTGCTGCGCTCTAACCGACTGAGCTACCACGCCATTTCTATAAAACCTATTTTTCAAAAGGCCTTAAGGGAGCGCAAAGGTATCAAAAAATGATATTTTGAGGCCTAAAAATGTTAAATTTGATATATCGTTGATTTGTAGTGATTTAAATATATCAACAAACCTTGCAAATTAGAAAAGTTAGCCGTTACTTTGATAATATAAGAAGCAGATGATCTTGCTCTCGCCCTAAATCAACAGTGCTTGGCCAAGTTTTTTTTTGTTCTCTAACAAATCGGCGTATCTTAATCCTTAAATTTTTTTAACAAGTATATTCTAAAAAAAATAAAATAGTTATGTATATAAAATTACCAATCCTACGCTTCTCATTCCTAGTAATTTTATTGTTGCTGTGTTCGCAATTTTCGAATGCACAAATGAACTACTCTTTTCAGCAAACTTCTGAAGTATTCACTCCAATTACTGGTGGAACTGTAGTTGCAAATGCCAGTGGAATACCAGCAGCCAATGATTCAGCCCTCGATAGCAGAGTGTATACGCTAACAGCGGGTACAATTCCATTTTCTTTTTATTTTAATGGATCGACGTATAACGCATTGTCCATTTCTAGTAATGGATTTTTAACCTTTAGTGGTGCGCCATCCACGACTAATGTAAATCCTATAGGTTCAACAGCTATTGGTGGGGCATCTAATGGTTATTATGGGGCTGTGGTACCTTTCGGTCGTGATTTAGTAGGTCATTTTAAGAATGTGATTTCTGGTGATCCCGATACGATTGCTCAAATTCGTCACCAAGTTCTTGGAGTAGCCCCCAATAGAAAGTTTGTGGTTCAATGGAGAAATTTTCGTCCCAGTGGAACGAATTTGGTTCCGAATATGACCATTCAAGTTCGCTTACTGGAAGGCAGCGGAATAATTGAATATGTCTATGGTGAATTTTCAGGAGCCACCTGGACTAGCAGCACAACTCAAGTAGGATTAAGAGGAGCGAATAATACTGTTTATGTAAATCGATTATTGGCCGCTAGTCAGCCTTGGACGAGTACAAATCCGGGAATTAGTAATGTTTCTTCTGTTGCTTATGCCACCGCATTTCTTCCAGCAAGTGGAACCGTTTTTCGTTATGTGCCGGGTTGCCCTGCTCCCTCTAATTTATCGATTCTTGATTTAGTAGCAACATCAGTTAAATTGAGGTGGAATTCGGGCTCAGGCGTTGGTTCTTTCCCTGGATCGAATTATACAGTAGAGTGGGGATTACAAGGTTTTGTTCAAGGTACAGGAACGCAGGTGAATACGAATGATACATTCTTACTGCTTTCAGGTTTAACATCAGGCTTGAATTATCAGTTTTATGTGAGTAGGAATTGTACACCAAGTGGAAATGGAATTTCAACTTTTGCAGGACCTAAGTCTTTCACCACCGGTTTACCTGCGGAAGATTGCACTTTAGCTCCAACGTTATCTGTAGCTGCGAATGTGGGTGTATGTTCTTCTACTCTTGTAACAAGTGGTTCTTCTCAAAATGGTCCTAATGCAATTTGTTCAGACGCTATTAGTGGTAATTTTCCTGACGATGATAAGTGGTATAAGTTCGTAGCGCCTGGAAATGGTAAGAAGGTGGTAATAAGAACTACAGCCGGTACAGTGAATGATTGGGTAATGGAAGTGTGGAATAATTGTCCGGCCAGCGGCGGTTTGTCCATAAAATGTAGTGACGATGTGAATGGCGGGATGCCTGAAATTACTTTATGTCAAAATGAGTATACTCCCGGTCAAACTTATTATATCAGAGCATGGACTTATAGCTTAACAGGTAACGGAAATATGACTTTATGCGTTTTTGAAGATTCACCTTGTCCAATTCCTCCTTCATATGATGAATGTGAAAGTGCAGCTGTATTTCCAATTAATGCGGTACAATTATGTCCTGGTAGTGAAATGACATTTACAACATTGTTTGCTACACCAACAGGTGTAGGTGGTACTTTTGGTGCTGCTCCTTCTTGTGATGGTACATCGGGTTTGAATGATGTGTTTCTATTGTTTAATACCGGATCAACTGGTAATTTTAATTTAACATTTAACAAAATATCTGCAACAGATCTTCGCGCTCAACTATTATTCGAATGCGGTAGTGGTGGTTTTGAAATTGCTTGTTGGAATCCAGCTCAAGGAACGCATTCCATTACCGGATTAAATCCATCAGCAAATTACGTTATTCGTGTTTGGTCAGCGGTTGGCCAAAGTGGAACATTTACCGTATGTGCTTCTGATGCTTGTGATGATCCTGTTGCTACCATTTCTGGTTCTTCAACCATTTGCACAACCGGAGTAGCGCAATTAAGAGTGGATCTAACTGGTGTTCCTCCATGGACTGTTGTCTACTCAGATGGTGTTACGAATTCGAATTTTGTTACTTCAACAACCCCTTACTTTATTTCAGTATCTCCAATTATAACTACATTTTATAACCTTGTTTCTGTAAATAGTGCTATTTGCTCTGGTACAGTCGGAGGAGTGTCAAGTGTAAATGTTGTACAACCTCCCACCGTAACCTTAGCGTCTTTCCCAAGCCCTGTTTGTTCTAATGTAATTTATACTTTAACTGGAGGTTCACCAATAGGTGGTTTTTATACAGGAACAGGTGTTTCCGGAAGTCAATTTAACGCAAGTGTTGCTGGAGCAGGAGTTCATAATATTACCTATACTTATGGAATCGGAAATGGATGCCAGCGTTCTGCTACTAAGCCTCTGACAGTAATAAGCAGTCCGATAATTACCTCTTTCAATCCTACTGTATCACAAGTAGGAACAACAGTTACTATTTCGGGAACAGGTTTTTCAAATATTACTGAAGTAAGGTTTAATACTACACCTGCAATTACATATAATGTAATAAATACTACTACCATTACAGCGGTTGTACCTGTGGGGGCTACTACAGGTTTCATATTCGTAAGTAGTTCTAACGGATGCATAGCCCAAAGCCCATTAACATTTGGAGTGGGCAATCCTCCTGGATTAACATTAAATATTAAGGTATACGTTGAAGGCTTCTATTTAAGTGGAGGCTTGATGAATGCCGTAGTAGATCCTGTAATTCTTCCTACCAAAGCTGATACCATGAAATTGGAGCTTCATAATGCAACTTCTCCGTTTGGTCTAGTATTATCCCGCACCGCTTTATCGAATACTAATGGAACTTTCTCAGTATCAATACCTGGAGCTCAGGCAAATAGCTCTTATTATTTGGTAATTAAAGGAAGAAACAGTATCGAAACTTGG